>DATART010000307.1:0-6529 GCA_036264035.1 Thermoanaerobaculia bacterium
GAGGTGCTGTCGTTCGTGTCGCAGATGGATTCGACGATCGCCGAGTTGCGGGCCAGCGCGCAGTCGACGGCCGACCTCTCGCGCCGTGTCGCCGAGGATGCCGAGGCCGGCGGCGGCGCGGTGGCGAAGACAGTCGAGGGCATCAACATCTCGCGCGACGTCACCAACAGCACGGCCGCAACGCTCGACGATCTGCAGCGCAGCGTCGGACAGATCAGCCAGATCGTCAACGTCATCGAAGAGATCACCAACCGCACCAACCTCCTCGCGCTCAACGCCGCAATCATCGCCGCGCAGGCTGGCGAGCACGGACGCGGATTCACCGTCGTCGCCGACGAGATCCGCCAACTCGCCGAGCGCACGCGCGGGTCGACAAAAGAAATCAGCGCGATCGTCAAAGCCGTGCAGACCGGATCGAAGCAGGCCGCCGCGAAGATGCAGGAAGGCGTGAAGCGCGTCGAAGACAACGTCCGCCTGGCCGACGATGCCTCGGCGTCGCTTGCGAAGATCGTCGGCAGCGCCGGGCATTCGTACGAGATGGCCACGAAGATTTCGCGCTCGCTCGAAGATCAGGCCACGGCCAGCGGCCATCTCCACGAGGTCGCGTCGCGCATGTCCGATCACATCGCCGAGATCAACCGCGCCTCACGCGAACAGGCCCGCGGCACGCAGTTGCTGGCGCAGGAAGCCGAGCGCGTACGCGAGATCGCCGCTCAGGTGCGCAACGCGACCGACGAACAATCGCTCGCCGGCCGCGGCATCACCGCGGCGCTGGAGAAGATCGCCGAGGACACGCGAGCGATGCGCGACTCCCTCGACCGCCAGCTCCGCGAGACCGATCGCATCGCCGACGCATCAAAGACGATGCTGGACATCGCCCAGGCCAACGACGCCATCGCCCGCGAATTCAACACAACGGTGCAGAGTCTCGTGAACAGCGGGAAGGATTTCGAATCGGAAGTTTCGAAGTTCCGGTTCAACGAATAGTCAGCCCGCCTTCCTCTCAAGGCTGGTTACAACATCAGCCGCTGCATCTTGCCAAAGCACAGACAAGAGTGTCTGTGCCACACCACTTTCGCCTGTACCCGCATTCGCCAAGTACGAGCAGGATGCATGTGGCACAGACACTCTTGTCTGTGCTCGTGCGGCTCGGCGCGCCGGAGAAGACTAACGCTTACTTCCTCCTCGTCCGCGGCGTCGTAGCGGCGATGTACTCCACCACCTTCGCGCGAAAATCTTTCGCCGCCGACAGCAGCTCCGGCTCGGTGATCGTCGGCAGAAGCGCGTCGATCATCGCAAGCGCTTCCTTGAATTTCCCATCGTTGGCCTTGTTGACGGCGAGTTGGAAGTCCGACACCTGATGGTTCGCCGCGTCGGCATGCTTGACTGACGCGAGGTGCTCATCGATCTGAGCCTTCAACTGCTCGTTGGTCGTCTCCGCCGCGACGCGCTTCATGATCTCGGTGCCCTCGGCGCGCTTGCCCGCGCGAATGAGATCGCTGGCGTGATTGAGATCGGCGATGTAGAGATTCTCGCGCGCCTGGCGCACCGTCTCCGGATCGGCGAGACGCGCCAATGCATCGACACTCTTCGCCGCCTCGTCACGGTGGCCGGCGCTGGAGTCGAGCAGGATCAGGTTGAAGATCGCGTCGACTTCGGCGGGAGCGAGCGCGAGGCTTCGCTCCAGCGCTTCGATGCCGGGCCGCGGGTCGTCGGCCGGCGCCATCGCGTAGGTCGCGCCGAGGCCGGAAAATGCGGGGGCAGAGGCGGGATTCAGTTCCGTCGCCTTCCGGAAAAGCTCGCGCGCTTTGAGGACGTCGGCGGACGGCGCGCCCGCGTTGTGGCGGACGCTCGCATCGACGCGGCGCAGAATCGACTCGCCGTAAAGAATGTACGGCTGGGCGTCGCGGCTGCCGAGTTGGATAGCTTTCTCGAAATCTGCTTCCGCCTCCGCATTCTGGCGCTGCCACGACTTCGCCACGCCCAGCTCCGCGTAAACCGCGGCGCTCGACGGATTCGCCTTCAGCGCGGCATTGAGGAACGACTCCGCCTCACCGAAATGCGGCCTGTTCGTGTGGATCAGCAGGTCGGCAAGCGCGACCAGTTGCGCGTCGCGCGGCAGCGGCTGCGGTGCCGGAATGACGACCGCGTTCATCTCGGCCAGCGTGTAGCTCATGTAATTCATCGTGTACGCACGGACGTACCTGCGCAGCTCGCGCTCGAGGTTGTCGAAGGACGTGCGAAACGCGGCCTGGAAAGCATCGTCGATCGACTTTCCGCTCGCGATCAGACCGACATACGTGCCGAGCTGGTCGCGCCGCGCGGGATTGCCGATCATCAGATAGTGCACAAGCGCCCACGACTCCGCGTAAAAAACGCCCTGCCGGTTGCCCTCGTGATACTCCTTCGACTCGTGAGTGATGGCGAAGAGATCCTTGAGCGGAATGAGCGATTGCTGGTGCAGCCAGGCGAGATGCTCTGCGATGGGAAGGCCGACGGACACCGTATCCTTGCGCGCACTGAACGTCGAGTAAAACTCCGCCAGCCCTTCGTTGAACCACAGCGGCACCTGCGATGAAACCGTATTGCGAAGGAAGTAGTGCGTCAGCTCGTGGAAGACGATGCGATCGACGCCCTTGGAGCTGCCGGCGATGAGGACGTGATTGCCGTCGCGGTCCGAAAGGAAGACGCCGGAGAGATTGTCGGATCGCCCGATGGCCGCGTCGCAGTACTGATCGAAACTTCGCCGATCGCCGAAGATGTAGACGCGCGTCGGCAGCGGCGAACGAACCTTCAGCCGGGTCACGACGCCGAGCGCGCCCCGCAGGCGCACGAGATCGGAGGCGACGTCGCGCGTCGTGGCGTCGTCCGCGCTGCTGTAGACAGTCAACTCATCGATCGCCAGCGTCGTCCAGCGCTCCCTCTCGCGCGGCGGCTCGATCGCGAGCGCGGATACGGACAAGCAAAGCGAGGCAAACGCGAGCAGGCGGCGCATAGAGGCTCCGAAGTTGGGATTGGTTTCAAAGCCTAGCACGCCGCTTTTCTCCGCGCCTCCGCGTGAACCGTTCCCTGTAAAGTACTCGCCGAGGAGTGAGCCATGAACCGCTACGACCGCAATCTGCAGATCATCTACGTTGCCATCCTCATGAGCACGCTGATCTACGCCGCGGTGGCCTGGGCGACGACGCATGCGATCGCACCGGAAAAAACGCTGAGCGATGAGCTTCACGATCCGGTAACGATCCGCTGTACAGCGTGGCCGCCGGGACGTTTCTCGCGGCGATGATCGTGCGGTCTCGAAAAATGCTGATCGTGCGCTGGGCCATGCTCGAAGCGGCCTGCATCTGCGGATTGATCGCCGCGATGATGAACGGCGACTGGCGGCTGTACGTCGCACCGTGGGCGCTCGCGTTAGTAGGGTTCATTAGCCTCTACCCGCGAGTGCGGATGGCCACGCGTTGACAGGCCGGCCGGAATGACAGATCTCCCGCGCTGTTCTTCCGATCGGCCCGAATGAAGAGCACCCTTCTCCTTCTGTTTCTCACTGCCACAACTGCGTCCGCTGCCACGGCGAAGTTGCCGCTCGTCGAAGTGCCCGCCACTCGCGGCACGTCCGACACGCTGGTCGTCTTTGTCTCCGGCGACGGCGGGTGGGCGGCCATCGACCGCGAGATCTCGAAAGTGCTCGCCGGCGACGGCATGCCGGTGGCCGGTCTCAACGCACTGCAGTATTTCTGGACCAAGCGGACGCCGGAAACCGCTTCGCGCGATCTCGACTCGATCATCGCCCGCTACCTCGGCGCGTGGCACAAGTCGCGCGTCGTCCTGGCCGGCTACTCGCGCGGCGCCGATGTACTTCCCGCGATGATCAGCCGTCTTCCCGCCGAAACACGAGCGAGGATTCGATCGATCGTGCTCATAGGCCCCAGTCCGAAAGTCGAATTCGAGTTTCACGTCTCCGACTGGCTTCGCGACGCGAACGCCGGTATTGCTGTCAAACCGGAAGTCGAAAAGCTCGCGGGGCAGCACATCCTCTGCATCTACGGTGAAAGCGATCGCGACTCGCTCTGTCCCGCCCTGAAGTCGCAGCCAGGAGTGAATGTGGTCACGCTCAAAGGCGCCCATCATTTCGACGGCGGCTACGCGAGCCTCGGCCGCCTGATCCTCGAGCACATCCAGTGAAACGGTTGATCTTCATCGTCGCGCTCTTCGCCGTCGCACACGCGCACGCCGCGGTACCGGACGAACGCTGCTCCGCGCGCGCCGACATTACCGGCCTCCCGGTCGTCACCCTCGGCGCAAACGTTCCGAGCGACCGCTTCGCCGTGATGATTACCGGCGATGGCGGCTGGCGGCGCATCGATCAGAAGATCACCGACCGGTTGCGCGCCGCGGGCATTCCGATCGTCGGCTTCATCGCCTCCGACTACTACCGCGTCCGGCGCTCGCCCGACGAGTCGGCGTGCGCGCTGGAACGCGTCATCCGCTACTACAAGATCCAGTGGCGCAAATCGAAAGTTCTATTAATCGGTTACTCGCGCGGCGCCGATGTCCTTCCGTTCATGGCCAGCCGCCTCCCGCGCGATCTCCGCGAATCGACGCAGCTCATCGCCCTCCTCGGCCTGGAGCCAACGATC
Source organism: Thermoanaerobaculia bacterium (assembly GCA_036264035.1). Taxonomy (GTDB): domain Bacteria; phylum Acidobacteriota; class Thermoanaerobaculia; order Gp7-AA8; family Gp7-AA8; genus JADGNZ01. The sequence goes on from DATART010000307.1 coordinate 4,638, forward strand.
GATTTCAAATACGCGCCGGCCTGGAGCCTCGCCGCCTACGTGCACAAAGAGCCGCAATACGCCGTGAAACCCGAGGTCGAGAAACTGCGCGGCCAGAACGTGTTGTGCATTTTCGGCGCGAAAGAAAAAGACTCGCTCTGCCACGTCCTCGACCGCACCGCCTTCAAGGTCGTCGCCGAGCCCGGCGGCCACCACTTCGCAGGCAAGTACCGCGACATCGCGGATGTGATTTTGATCGAGTCGGCGGGGAAGTAGGGTGTGGGGAGTGGGAGGTGGGGGGTCGGAGATATGGCGCCGTGCGTCACGGCGCATGCATCCTTCGCTCTTCCACCCCCTACTCCCCACTCCCTACACCCCGTCAATGATGCAAGACGTCGATTTCCCCGCCCGCCGCAGGCCGCACCACGAGCGATGAATAGCTCCAGGCGTCGCTGTCGCGCGACGCGGCGGCGTGCACGCGGGCGCTGCCTTTCGGGCCGGAGATGGGGAAGTCGATGTTGGCGAGGCCACCGTTGGTGTCGACGCTCACTTTGCCCATGACCCACCACCCTTTTTCGATCGGCGTGCCGAGGGCTGCGACGACGCGCGGATCGCTTGAGGCCCGCGTGTAGGCCTCGCGATAGACGTCGCTGCGTTTGATGACGCTGAAGACGAAGATGACCAGGCAGAGAACCGCGGCGGCGCCGAGGACGACGATGATGCCGCAGCCGATCGCGAGCGCTTTCCAGCAGCCGCTCGATTTCGCCGGCGGAGGCGGAGGCGCGCCGGGCGGGAGCGTGTAACTGCCCTGCGGCGGTGTGAACGTTCCGGAAGTCGGCGGCGGCGGGGGCGGCGGCGTGACGGTCATCGGAAACCTCCGACGCGAAGTTTACGCTAGTGCGTTCACGTGCTCGGCGACGCTGGCGGCCAGCCCTTCCATGTCGTAGCCGCCTTCGAGCAGCGAGAGAACGCGTCCGCCGCTGTGGCGCGCCGCCGTTTCGACGATGCGCCGCGTGATCTCACCGTAGGCCTGTTCGGTGACGCGCATGCCGCCGAGCGGATCACGGCGATGGGCGTCGAATCCCGACGAGAGAAGGATCGCCTGCGGCGCATAGTCATCGATGGCGCGCACGATGACGTCTTCGACTCCGCGCAGATACGCGGCATCGCCGATACCCTGCGCGAACGGAATGTTGAGCGTGAAGCCGCGGCCGTTGCCTTCGCCGATCTCGTTCGTCGCGCCGGTGCCCGGATAGAACGGAAAGCGATGCATCGACGCGTAGAAAACGTCGTCGCGGTCCCAGAACAACGCCTGCGTGCCGTTGCCGTGATGGACATCGAAGTCAAAGACGAAAACGCGCTCGATGCCCGGCTGCTCGCGCATCCACTCCGCCACGCACGCAATCGTGTTGAAAAAGCAGAAGCCCATCGGCTGCAAGCGCTCGGCGTGATGTCCCGGCGGACGCGCGACGACGAAGGCGCGATTGTCATTCGCCCGCATCATCTCGTCCGCGGCCGTGAGTGCCGCACCGACCGCCGTGCGCGCCGCCGCGAACGTTTGCGACGACATTGGATTGTCGCCGGATATCCAATCGCGCAGCCCGGCCCGCGCCGCCTGCTCCAGCGCGCGTTCGTAGTCGGCCGAATGAACCTTCGCGATGATCCGGTCGGTATCCGGATGATCGCCGGCGTCGCGGCGGATGCGCGCCGCAAGGCCGGCGCGTTCCACGCCGGAAAGCGCAGCGTCCATCCGCGCCGCCGACTCCGGATGCCCGGCGCCGGTGTCGTGTTGATAGAAGACGGGATTCGTGTAGACGTTGAGCATGAGAGGGAGTGGTCAGTGGTCAGTGGGTCAGCATCGCATATTCTGACAACAGACAACAGACAACAGACAACAGACAACGGACAACCGA
>DATART010000337.1:0-10109 GCA_036264035.1 Thermoanaerobaculia bacterium
CTAAACAGGCGGTGAATCGTCGCCGGTCGCGGCGCCGGAACGGTTACGGAATCCGGCGATCCAGCGGCAGGACGGCGGCGAACACCGTTCCCTGGGCATCGGAGTGTTCGAGGCGCAATTCGCCGCCGTGGACTTCCGCGATCCATCGCGCGATCGGCAGGCCGAGGCCGGCGCCGCCGGCGTCTTGCGGACGGGCGCGGTCTCCGCGGAAGAAACGTTAGAAGATGCGGCTCTGATCGGCCGGCGCGATGCCCGGCCCCGTGTCTGCCACCCGGATCGTGCACGTACCCTCTCCGGCGTGAACGTCAACGCGGACCTCTCCTCCGCGTTGCGTGAACTTCACCGCGTTCTCGACGAGGTTCAGGACCAGCCGGTGAATGAGCTCTTCATCGGCGATGATGACGATGTCCTCCGGCGCCGAGCAACTCAGCGTGACGCCGCGCGCCTGCGCCACGCTGCGCATTCCGCGGATGCAATCTCCGACCACGTCGCCGACATAAAAGCGCGACATCGAGATCGGGTAGCGGCCGGCATCGCCGCGCGCGAGCAGAAAGAGGTTCTGGACGATGCGCGTCAGCTTGCGCGCGGCGCGCTGCATCACCTCGATGCTCTCGCGGTAGTCGGAGGCGTCGCGGTCGCGCGCAAGGGCGACGTCCGCTTCGCCCTGGATGATCGCGATCGGCGTTCGCAGCTCGTGCGAGGCATCCGCCATGAAGCGCCGCTGCGATTCGAAGGCGAGCTGCAGGCGTTCCAGCAGGCCGTTGAGCGTGGCCGCGAGGAAGCCCAGCTCGTCGCGCTCGTTGCCGATCTCGATCCGTTCGTCGAGCGTCTCCGCTCCGATCTGCCGCGCCTTGAGGCTCATCGTCGTCACCGGCGCAAAACTTTTCCTGGCCAGGAGGTAACCGCCGGCCGCGGCGACGATGAGCGCCAGCGGGATGCCGAAGAAAACGGCCTGGGCGGCGCTTTCGAGCCGGTCCGATTGTTCGCTGAGATCGCGCGCCACGACCGCCGTGTATCGCGTTCCGACTACGTCGATCGGCGTGGCGATGATCCGGATCCCGTCGCCCTCCTCACCGCCCGGAATCGTGGCGAGGCCGGTGCCGCCGCCGCGGATGAACGACTGTATTCGCGTCCGCTCTTCCGATCCGATCTTGTTGGACGCGGCCACGATCGCGCCTTTCGGCGACAACACCAGAATCTGGCGGTCGCTGTAGCGAAAGTCGAGCAGGACATCGCGTCCGTGCGAACGGTCGGCCGGATCGAACGCCGCCGCGAATTCATGGGCGGTGTCCGCCAGCGACGCATCGTTCTCCGCGCGAATGGCGCGCGCCAGCAGCACGTAACTCACCGCGCTGAAGATGATCAGCACGAGCGCGAGAATTGCCGTGTACCAGAGCGTCAGGCGCGCGCGGACGGAGTGAAACATGCGCTCTAGTGTCGCTCATTCGTCCAGCACAGGTTCATCGGTGGGTCATCTGCGCACTCCTATGTTGCGCGTCATGAAAACACTACTCGCATTGTTTCTGCTCGCCAGCGGAACGGCCTTCGCATCGCAGCCGCTGGAAACCGAGACCGCGCGGCTGCTGCCGCAAGGCGTGTTCAAGATTGAATTGACGGGAGAGTTTCAGACCTCGCGCGAAGGCACCGAGCGCGCCTTTCCGCTGGTCTTCGAATATGGTCTGACGCCTCGCACGGAAATCGCCGTGGAACCGGTGCTCGGGACGTCGATCAACCCGAAAACAGGTCCATCCGCCAGCGGCTTCGGCGACATCGAAGTAACGCTGACGCATCTTCTTCTCCCTGAACAAGGTGGAATGCCGGCCTTCGCGGTAGCCGGCGAAGTGAAGTTGCCGACGGCTGGCAATCGTCAGATCGGAACCGGAAAGACAGACGGCACACTCTGGGCGATCGCCAGCAAACGCCTTGGACGGCTCGACGTCCACGGGAACCTCGGTTACACCGTCATCGGCAAGCCGGCCGGGACGCATCTGAAGAACATCGTCGACTATGCGATCGCCGAGGAGTTCCATCTCTCGCCGCAGTACGACATCGTCGGTGAGTTGATCGGCAACACGTCGTCGACCGGCGAAAACGTGGAAGGAGCGCCGTCGGGAACGCCAATCCCGGCCGAGGCGGCCAGCGGGGAAACGTCGGCGATGATCGGCGTCCGCTACCACGTCAACGCGAAGCTCTTCGTGTCGATCGGCGTGAGCTACGACAACAATCACGCGCTGCTGGTCCGGCCGGGGGTCACGTGGCGATTCGGCGGGCGCTGAACGACTGCGGTACATTCAGCGCCGTGAAGCGGAGCTTCTTCGCGGCGCTCGCAGCGCTCGGCATCCTTACGTTTGCCGCGGTAGCCCGTGCGGACGACGCCCAACCGCCGGCGATTCACTTCCCTGCCTTCCGCGCGGGCGCGTTTGCCGACATCATCTATACGCATCCGACAGCCCGCTCGGGAAAGGACCACGAAACAGGCGAACTCGATTTCTACGGCTCCTCGCAATTCAGTGGAGACTGGTCCGCTCTCGGCGAAGTGCTTATCCGGCACTCCGGCACGGTGGAGAACCTCGGCGCCAGCAACTTCGAAGTTAACCTCGAACGTCTGTACGTCGCCTACAGCCCGTCCGACCGCCTCCGCGTCGAGTTGGGGCAGATTCATACCGGGATCATTCAATGGAACGAACGGGAGCATCGCAGCCGCTTTCTGCAGACGCCGATCGACGTTCCCGCGGTCGCGCAGCGTGAGTCGCAGCATGGTGCGTGGCCGCTCCACTTCGACGGCGCCTGGGCTTCGGGACGCGTGCCCGGCTCGCTCGGCGTTGAATACGGTGTCGGCCTCGGGGGGGCTCGCGGCTCCGAACGCGACAACATCCAGCCAATTTTTCGCCACGGGATTTCGCCCGCCGGCCTCCTTCGATTGAGTTTCGCGCCCGATGCGTTGACAGGATTCGAGGCCGGCAGCGCCGGCTACATCGGCCGCATTCGAGCGCCGGGCCGGACCATGCGCGAGCTGGACGCTACCGTTTTCTCCTCCTTCATTCGCGGCGGGGTGGAGCTACGCGGCGAATGGGCCAGGATGGCGCATGCCGAGGTTCTCGGCCGGAACGAATACATCACGCGCGGGTGGTATCTGCTCGGTTCCTATCGCCCGCGCGGCCGGTGGAAGCCGCTGCGGCCCTACGTGCTGCTGGACCATCTCACGGTCGCGCGCGGGGAACAGTATCTGATCGACGTACGCGACCAGAACGCGTGGTCCGCCGGAGTGCGGTGGGATGTGTCGTCGAAATTCGCGCTGAAAAGCGAGTACCGGTCACAGGCCGTTCCGGCGCCGCGCCTCAGACACGCGATCCGAATGGAGCTGTCATTCGCATTCTGATGAGCATGCGACTCCACCGACTCGCAATCGCCTCGGCGTTCCTCCTGCTGGCTGGCGTTGCGAGTGCCGCGGAGCCGCCTGCGAGCATCGCGTTTCTCGTCTCCGCGAGAAACACGATGCACAACATTTCGCAGGGCGATCTTCGCCGCATTTTTCTCGGCGAGATCAGCCGGTGGGCCAATGGACACCGCATCGTCATCTTCGTCCGTTCGTCCGAGTCGGCGGAGGGGCGGCTGTTTCTCGACCATCTTGTGCGCATGTCCGATATCGACTATTCGCAATGGTGGCTCGGCGAGGTGTTTCGCGGCCGTTCGGCCAGCGCGCCGCGCGTGCTGTCCAGCGACGACGCAATGGTGAAAGCCGTCGCTTCGACACCGGACGCGATCGGATTCGTTGCCGCGCCGGCTGCCGCTAACGACCCTGGAGTGGCCGTGCTGACGATCAACCACCGCGGTCCCTCGGATGCCGATTACCCGATTCGCGGCCAATGATTTGTTTATCCGTCATTCATCGTTATTGGCTTAGCATCTGCTCCCGCTTCGGAACGTCGGACGATCGACGATAAGATTCTCAGTGGTCAGTCGGGAGGGCCCCCACCGGCGGACCGCGTAGTTTCCCGCAATGCCAATCAAGAAACACCACATGCTCATGCGCCATCCGGACGACAACGCGAGGCTCCCGCTTCGCTGGTTCACGATCGCTTTGCTGCTGATCGGCTCCATCTCCCGAATCGATGCGCAATCGAGCTCGGCAACGCAACCGCAACCGCAACCGCAACCGCAGGCGCAGCCGCTGCCCGCCGTTCCAAGCAGCCCGCCCGCCTCGGTCGGCGCATCGCAACCGATGACGATGCAGAGCGCGACCCAGGCGGCGTTGCAACAAGCCACCGCGTACCAGCAAGCGGTGATCGACGAACAGACAGCGGCGCTCGACCTGACCCAGGCGCGTGGCGCGCTGCTGCCGCGCGTGCGCAGCTCGTCGACGGCTACATTCAACAAGCCGCTGCATCCCGGTTCGACGGATCCTTCCTTCATCGCCGCGAACGCCACGCGCGAATATCAGGAGCTCGTCGGCGTCGAAGGTGCGCTCGACTTCGGCATGCGCGCCGCCATCGCGCGCAGCCGTGCGTTGCTCGCCGCGGCGCATGCGGGCACCGAGGTCGCGCGGCGCGCGCTCGTGCGCGGCGTGCGCGAGGCGTATTTCGGCCTCGGCCTCGCCACCGCGAAACGGCGCAGCGCGGAGGAGACGCTGGCTGCCGCCGAGGAGTTCGAGCGCGTCACGGCGTTGCAGCACACGGGCGGCGAGCTGGCCGAGGTCGACGTCATCCGCGCGCGACTGCAGACCGCGCAGCGGCGCGATGATGTCGAACAGGCGCGGCTGCAGGAAGCCGAGGCGCTCGCCGCGATGCGCGTGCTTACGGGAATCCGCGCGCCGCAGCCACTCACAGTTTCGGAGTTGACGCCGCAGCCGGCCGTGACGGATATCGAACGATTCACGCCCGCGATTACCGCCGGCCGCCCCGAGCTGACGCAGGCCGAACAGCAGTTGCGCGCCGCGCGGTCAGACATCGGCGTCGCACGCGCGGGAAGGTTGCCGTCGCTCACGTACGCCGTCGACGAAGGCTTCGATTCACCGTCGCTCCACGCCTCGGACATTCGCCAGCATCGCGGCTATCTCGCCACCGCGAATCTCGTGATCCCGATTTTCGACTGGGGAATTGGACGCGCGAAACAACGCCAGGCCGAGTTGAAGGCGCAGGCCGCGGAGAATCTTCTGAACATCACGCGGCGCGAGCTCGATCAGCAGTTCGCCGCCGCGCATGAAGAGGCGCTGACCGCGATTCGCCGCATCGACAATGCACGCAACGCCGTCGCCGATGCGCGCCGCAACGTCGATATCTCCATCGCCCGCTACCGCGCCGGCGAAGCGCCGATCCTCGAAGTTACCGATGCGCTCACCACGCTGGCGCAGCAACGAACGAATTATCAGCAGGCGTTGTTCGATTTCGAGATCGCCCGCGCCCATCTGCAGGAGGCCGCCGGAGAATGAGCGAAGTCGAAGTCGTGAACGCCGAGGAGCAGCCGATCTGGAGACGACGCCGCGTGCAGATTGGCGCCGCCGCCGCGTTGCTCGTCCTCATCCTCGCCGGCTGGTGCTGGCATCGCCGCGGCGCCGCGGCCGCCGACGAAACCGCGCAACCGATCGTCAGCGTGAAGTTGGCCAAAGCGGAGATCGGACCGATCGCCCAGCCGCTCGACCTCGTCGGCACGATCAGCGCCCGGCAGGAGGCGACGATCAGTCCCAAGGTCAGCGCGCAGATCGCGCAGATGGGATTGCTGAAAAATCGCGTCGTTCATCGCGGCGATGTTCTTGCCGTGCTCGAGTCGCGCGATCTCACGGCGCAGCAGGCCGAGGCCGCGGCGGCGTTGCGCGAGGCGCAAATCGGCATCACGAACACCGGTCAAGGCGCAATTCCGCTCACCAATGCGCAGGACGTCAAAGCCGTCCGCGACGCGCAGGGCACCGTCGACAACGCTCGCAAGACCTACGAGCGGCGCAAGAACCTGTTTGAGCAGGGCGGAATCTCCAAAAAGGATCTCGAGGCCTCGCAGCTCGATCTCGCCAAGGCCGAGGATGACTTGCGGCTGGCGGAGAAGTCGGCGGCATTGCACAAAGGGACCACGAATCCCTCCGACCTCGCGGCCGCGCAGAGCAAAGCGCAGCAGGCTGCCGGCCATCTGGCCGCGCTGCAGGCGCAGGCGGGCTACGCAACGATTCGCGCGCCGTTCGACGGCGTCGTCGGCGAGCAGTTCCTCTTCCAGGGCGACTTCGCCAGCGCCGGCACGAAGATGCTCACCGTCGCCGACACATCCACCGTCATCGTCAAGGCGCCGCTATCGGTCGATGCGGCGATGCACGTTCGCGCCGGCGACGCCGCCACAATACAGCCCGACTCGCTGCCCGGCGTCACGCTGCAGGGAACCGTGAACCTGGTCGGCCGCGCCGCCGATCCGCAGAGCCGCGCCGTCGAGCTTTGGATCACGCTGCCGAATCCTGACGGACGCCTGCGCCCGAACAGCGCCGCGCGGGTCACCGTCAACAGCGGCGGCGTGCCGAACGCCGTCGTCGTTCCGACCGCGGCTGTCACGCTCGACGCCACGAACGCGAACGCAGGCACGGTCATGGTCGTCGACGCGAAATCGGTCGCGCATGAGGTCAAAGTCACCACCGGCGCGCACAGCCGCGAAAAGACGCAGATCACCTCCGGTCTTCACGGCGGCGAAACGGTCGTCGTGGAAGGCAACTACGGCCTTCCGGACGGCGCGAAGGTGCAGAACGCCGACGCAGCTCCGAAGCCCGCGGCAGCTCCGGCGGAAAAGGACTGATGAACCTCGGCCGTTTCGTCTCGACGCAGAAGCGCGCGGTGCTGCTCGTCATCGCGCTGCTCTCGATCGGCGGCCTCATGGCGCTCATGCGCATCCCGCGCGCGCTCTTTCCGCAGACCGACTTCCCGCGCATCATCATCGTCGCCGAAAACGGTGTCGCACCTGCGCAGCAGACGCTCGTCTCCGTTACCAAACCGATCGAAGAAGCGATGAGCGGAATCCCGGGGATCGCGCGCATCAAATCGACGACGGCGCGCGGCTCGACCGAGATCGATCTCTTCTTCGATTGGAAGACCGACATCGTGCAGACGCTCCAGATCGTGCAGGCGCGCGTTTCGCAGCTCGCCTCGGGGTTGCCGCCCGGCGCGACGTTCACGCGCACCGAGCGCCTCACCTTCGCGGTTTTTCCGATCCTCGGCTACAGCATCACCTCGCCAAAACGCGATCCCGGCACGCTGCGCAATCTCGCCGAGGTCACTCTGCGTCCGCCGCTGGCGCGGATCGACGGCGTGGCCAGCGTGCAGGTTCTCGGCGGACAGCTGCGCGAGTACCACGTCCTCGTCGACCGCGCCCGGCTCGAAGCGCGCGGCGTCTCGCTGCAGCAGGTTTCCGATGCGATGAAGAACTCGAACGTCATCACGTCGCCGGGATTGATCAACGAAAACCACCAGCTCGAGCTCGCGCTCGTCAGCGGTCAGGCCACGTCGATCGACGATCTCGCGGCGATCGTCGTGACGACCGTCAACAGCGTGCCGGTGCGCATCGGCGACGTTGCCAGCGTCACGCCCGGACTCGAGCCGCGATTCACGATCGTCACAGCGGACGGCCGCCCGGCCGTGCTGCTCAACGTGCTGCGGCAACCGACGGCGAACATTCTGACCGTCGCCGATGGCGTGAAAACGGAAGTGTCGCGGCTAAAGGCGCAGCTTCCTCCCGACGTCGACATCAAGCCGTATTACGACCAGTCGCTGCTCGTCAGCAGTTCCGTCAGTTCGGTGCGCGACGCCATCCTGATCGGCCTCATTCTCTCCGTGGCTATCCTCTACGGCTTCCTGCGCAACTGGGGCACGACGCTCGTGGCCACGCTGGTCATTCCGATCACGGTGCTGGTCACGTTCGTGGCGATGTGGATCGTCGGGCTGAGCTTCGATCTGATGACCCTCGGCGGTGTGGCCGCTGCCATCGGTTTGGTGATCGATGATGCGATCGTCGTAGTCGAGAACATCTACACGCACATGGCCCGCGGCGAGTCGCGCGCCGAGGCCGTGCACAATGCCATCAGCGAAATTGCGGGGCCGATCATCGGATCGACGATCACGCCGGTCGTCGTTTTCCTCCCGCTGGCGCTGCTCACCGGCATTACCGGCGTCTTCTTTCGATCGCTCGCTCTGACGATGAGCGTGGCGTTGATCACGTCGCTCTTCCTCGCGCTGACCTTCACGCCCGTGCTCGCGGAGAGTTTCATCCGCGTTCCCGCCGCAGCCGAAGGCGTGGACCACGACGAAGAAGAAAAACATGGTCCGCTTCTTACGCGACTGATCAATGGTTACGAATGGCTGCTCGCGCACGCGCTGGCGCGGCGCGGGGTCGTGCTCATCGTCATTGGTGTCCTCGCTGTGCTCACCTTCTTCATCTACAAAGGACTCGGCTCCGAATTTCTCCCCGCGTTCGAGGAGCACGGCTTCATCCTCGATTACGTTGCGCCGCCCGGCGCGTCGCTCGATGAAACCGATCGCATGCTGCGCCACGTCGAGGCGATGTTGAAAGAGACGCCGGAAGTCGACGGCTACTCGCGGCGAACCGGAGCGCAGCTCGGACTGGCCGGCGTCACCGAACCGAACACCGGCGACTTCGCCGTGAAGTTGAAAGACTCCGCCTCGACCGATGCGGTAACGAGTGAGTTGCGGCACAAGATCGAATCGACCGAGCCGGCGTTGCGCGTGGAGTTCCTCGGCATCCTCTCCGACCTGATCGGCGATCTCGTCAGCTCGCCGCAGCCGATCGAGATTCGCGTCTTCAACGAAGATGCCGCCGCGTTGCGACGCACCGCCGATGCGATCGCCGCATCGATCGGAAAAGTCAGCGGCGTCGTCGACGTGTTCAACGGCATCGTGGTCAGTGGTCCCGCCGTGACATTTCAAATCGATCCGCAGCGCGCCGCGTTGTACGGCGTCACTGCCGCGGACGTGAACGGCGCGATGGAAACAGCACTCGGCGGCGACGTCGTTTCGAACGTGATCGAGCACGGACGCACCGTCGGCGTTCGCGTCCTTCTCGGCGGACCGCGCCCGCAACTCGACGACCTGCGCGCGCTGCCGATTCGCGCTCCGTCCTCCAACAGCTACGTGCGCATCGATCAGATCGCGACCGTGAACTACGATCCCGGCCAGACCGAAATCGGCCGCGAAGGTTTGCGGCAAGCGGTCTCGGTCACCGGACGCCTCGAAGGCCGCGACCTCGGCTCCGCAATCGCGGAGATCCAGTCTCGCCTCGCGAAAGAGATCCATCTGCCCGCCGGAACTACCATCGAATACGGCGGCCTCTATCAGGAGCAGCAGAGCTCATTCCGCGAGCTTCTCGTGGCCCTCGCCCTCGCCATCGCGCTCGTGTTTCTCGTGCTCGTGGTCGAGTTCCGTTCGTTCGCGCATCCGGCGGCCATCGTCGCCGGCGCCGTGCTCGCGCTGTCCGGCAGTCTCGCCGCGCTGCTCATCACGCACACCACGCTGAACGTCGTCTCGATGATGGGCCTGATCATGATCGTCGGCATCGTCTCGAAAAACGGCATCCTGATGCTCGACACCGTCGAAGACCATCTCCGCGCCGGCGAAGACCTGACCACTGCCCTCCGCCGCTCCGGCCGCCGCCGCTTCCGCCCCGTGCTGATGACGTCACTCGCCGCGATGCTCGGTATGCTCCCGCTGGCACTCGCCCTCGGCTCCGGCTCCGAGCTGTTGCAGCCCCTCGCCATCTGCGTAATCGGCGGCCTGCTCTTCGCGCTCATGCTCTCGCTGGTCGTAACCCCAACGATCTACGCGATGATCCGAAGGGAAAGCGCACAGACGGGAGTGTCTGTGCCACATTAATCCTGCCGTGTGCTGTTCTACGGCCAGAAGATAGGCTCCGATGCGTGAGAGAGCCAGTGTGGCACAGACCAGACCTGTCCAAATTAGCAGAATGCCGTCGCCGGAGGCGACTCGTAGGGTGCCGGTGGTCCGAGCGAAGCGAGCGACCACCGGAAACATCGGAGCGGAGACATTTCTCGACCCCGGCCGGGGTCGCGTATCAAATACCAACCGGCGTGAATTCCCTCCGCGACCGCTGCCGCGGTCGGAAAATTTCGACGC
>DATART010000388.1:0-8080 GCA_036264035.1 Thermoanaerobaculia bacterium
TTGACGAGTGCCGTGTAGTGTCCGTTTTGATCGACTGCGTAGAAAATGAGCTCTACCTGATCCGCGGAAACGCCGTGCTCGATGTAGAGGGTGCGCGTATACGTCGACGACGCGATCGTCTTCGTATCGCAGAACGCCGTACCGACTTCCAGCGCGCGCATGACGGTCGATTCGAGCGAGATCGGATGGACGTTGCCGGCGAGATGGATTGGTACATCTGCAATCCACGAGGCGATGCGCGAGGCGATGACCGAGGCGAAGATGTGGCTGTGGACGACGTCAGGCCGAAGGCGGCGAAGAAGCCGCACGATGCGAATCAATGAGCGCAGCCGCGACACGTTGGAAGGCGCGTAGACAAATCCATCGACCGGCGCGGCGTAGACCGGGATATTCGCACGCCGGAGTTGCGGCGCGATGTTGCCGTCGAGCGACGGAATGATCACCGCGACGTCATGGCCGAGCTTCTTCTGCTCGCGCGCGAGCGCAACCATCCATGGCGCGCCGGTTGCCGTGGAGACGACGTGCGCAATCTTCATTCGGAGAATCGGACCTCGACCGGTTCCATCGGCGCGAGCAATGGATTGCTGGCGGTAAGCGACCGCGGATGGTTCTGCAGGTAGGCGATCGCTTCTGCCTCGCTGTCGAACATCCTCTGCCGGACCGGGAACGGGTGACGCACACGGCTGAGCACTCGCCGATAGAGCGGCCGGCGCGGAGGAGGCGGCTCTTCGCGCCAGCCATGTGACTCGAGCAGGGCGCGCATTTCCGCCTTCCGTTCCGGATCGGCGATGAACGCGAGGCCGCGCGCAAGCTCGCGAAGGTATCCGGCGCGATTGATCTCCGCGAAGCGCTCGTCGCCGACAGCGCGTCTGACCATGTTGTATTCGTGAAACACGACGTTCTGGCCGAGCCTGGGCTCCGTGATCGGCGCGGCCGATACCCAGGGGCGATCCCCCCACAATTTCGCGAAATCGCCCCATGTCCCGCCCGCGTCGCCGCGAAACAGCGACCGGCCGTTGCTATACGCGGATGAGTGAACGATGACGGCTGCACGGTCGAGATGGCGGTATCGTTCCGCGATCGCGCAAAATCGATAGGTGAATGCCGAATCAGGCGAGGAGGAATTGCAGAAGTCACCGAAACGGCCCCGTACTTTCTCCAGGATCTGCCGGGGAAGCATGCAATTCGACAGGATCGGAAATCCGTGCCCCATCTCATAGATCATCCCCTGCGCCGTCATGTCGAGAACGCGTGACGTTCGAATCTCGAAGAGTTTCCCGCTGGCGGGCGCTTGCCAGGCACCGAAACGCGATGAGATCGGATACGTAAAGTCGCATCCAAACGTAACGAGCGTATCGGGCGCCGATGCGCACGCCTCCGCGAGGAAGTGCAGCTGGTCCGCCTTCCAGAGCATGCGGTCGTACTGAATGCCGAAGTGCGTCGCGTCCGTTCGGGCGAGCGCCTGCTGCAGCGCCCAATCCCAATGCGCGGGCATCGGCAGGACCGGCGAACAGCGAAGGTAGAGCAATCGCGGATCGTCGATCCCGCTGCAGAATGCCGCGAGCTGCCGCACCTGGTCCTCGGACGACGAATTATCGGAAACGATGATCGACACGTCGTCGGGCTGCGCCAGCAATGACTCGATCGCGCTGATCGCGAGCGCGGGACGATGCCGCGTCGGAATGACGACCCCCGGTTTCATACGAGGGCCTCGGCTTCAAGGATGGCCAGATGATCCGCGTTCTTCTGCGCAGCGCTCGGGTATTGCAACGCGCAGCGCAGCGCAGCGGCATCATTCGCAAACGCGAAGCCGCTCACGCTCGGCGGCTTGAAGCCGAACCATCGCATCAGAAACATCGAAATCGCCTGACGAGCGGAAGACGACCACGGACGATCCGGAAACGGTGCCGGATCCGGCCCGTTCCATCCGTGCTCCCGCAGCATGCGGTGGAGGTCCGCCTTCATCTGCGGATCGGCGATCAAAGGCAGTTGCGAGCTGAGATCGTCCAGCACGCCGGCTCGGTCGAGCGGCGGAAGGCGGTCTCCTGTCTCGCGCCGCACGATTTCGTATTCATTGAAAAGGATGTTCGATCCGAGGTTGATGCCGGGAAACGGCGCGGCGGCGAGCCACGCACGTCCGCCCCACAATTTTCGATAGTCGCCGAAATCGCCTCCGGCGTTACGCAGGTAGCCGAGGCCATTGCTGCGTGTCGAGCCATAAAGGATTCCGGTAGCTCGGTCGAAATGGATGTACCGGTCGTAAAGCGCCAGAAAGCGCGCGAGGAACGCGGTGTCGGGCGCGTTTGAATTGCAGACGCTGCCGAAGCGTTCGGCGATTGAGTCGAGCACCGCGCGCGGAACGATACAGTTCGACAGCACGGGCAGCACATTCGAGAGAATGATCACCTTGCCGTCAGCGAGCAGCCGCGCCACACGTGCCGTGCTGACGCTGAACGTCTTTCCGGTCCACGGCGTCTGCCAGAGCCGCAGCGGCGGCGGCTCGTGCGCGATGGCGTCGAGGGGAAAGGTCATGACCAGGTCCGGCGTTTTTGATTCGGCAGCCGCGAGATCCTTCCAGATTCCGGGCTTCGAAATTCGTCGATCGTAGTGAACCGTGAAGTGCGAGGCGCTCGAGAGCTCCATCGCCTGCCTGATCGCCCAGTCCCAATGTTGCGGCATCGCCAACTCGGCCGATGGACGCAGATAGCGGACGCGCGGTTCGGTGCTGCAGAAGTCGCTCAATGGAGCGGCGTCCGTGGAATTGTCGGAAACGAAGATATCGAGTCCGGCGTCCTGGCTCAGAAGCGACTGAATGGCGGCGATCGCGTACGAAGCCCGGTTTCGAGTGGGGATGACTGCGGCGATGGTGATGGTCATCGGATGCGCCTGAGCACTCCGCCGTTCGGTGTGGATGCCATGTGCACGATGTTCATGCGGAGAATGCGACCGGCACCGCATGCAGACTTGCCAGGCGATTATCGGCTGTCTTTCTGGGCGTGTACTCGTGCGCGAGCAGATAGCGAACGGCGTCCGCCTCGTTCGCGAAGACCGCCGTGTGACCCTTTCCGAAAGGGCCGCTCACACTTCTTCTCACGCCGCGGATGAAGCGCCGTAACGGCCGCACCGGCGGTCCCAGGACGCGCTTGTAGAGCGGCTTTACCGTTACCGCGGGAGGTTCCGGAAGCGATCCCCGCCAACCGTGCCGTTGCAGGATCTCGTGCATTTCCGAGCGCATCGTCACGTCGGAGATGGTGGCGAGACTGCTGCCCAGATGGTCGAGGTACCGTTCGCGATCGATGGGAGGGAAGCGGTCGCCCGCGGCGCGGCGGACAAGGTTATATTCGTGGAACATGACGTTCTGGCCAAGCTTGAGCTCCGGGATCGGGGCGGCATCAATCCACGGCCGGTCGCCCCACAGCTTCATGTAGTCGGCCCACGCGCCCGACTCGACGCCTCGAAGGTATCCCCATCCGTTGCTGTGCGCGAAGCCATAAACGACGAACAGCGCCTGATCCAAATGATGAAATACGTCATCGACGGCGCAAAAACGGAAAACGAAAGCACCGTCAGGAGCGGCGGAATCACAGATGCTGCCGAATCTGGCCCGGATGCGGTCGAATGTGTTGCGCGGGACCATGCAGTTCAAAAGCCCCGGATAGGCCTGGCCGATATCGGCAATGTCCGCGCGCGCACATCGCTCGATGATCTCGCGGGTGGGGACTGCGTACAGCCATCCGCTCGCCGGCAGGCGGCCCGCGTCCGCATGGTGTTTCGACGCAAAAACGAGATCCCACCCGTACGTCGTGGTCATTTGGGGCGCGGCCATGACGGCTGCGGTCAGGCGGCGCAGCGCGCCCGCTTTCCAGATCCGCCGGTCATACTGAATCCCGAGATGAGTCGCGTCGGTTCTCTCCAGCGCCTGCTCCATCGCCCAGTCCCAATGCCGCGGCATCGTCAATGACTCCGGCGGACGGATGTACTGGAGGCGCGGGTCACGGGCGTCGTCGCAAACGTTCTTCAGCGCGTCCTGATCGTCGGCGCGTTCGGAGTTATCCGAAACGACCAGGACGAAATCTTCGTCCTGCCTCAGGAGCGAATGGATATTTGCCGCTGCGAACGACGGCCTGTTGCGCGTGGCCATGACTAACCCGAGCTTCACTCTGCGGCCTCTTCGGCTTGCACGGTCATCGAAATCCTTCGGAGCAGGCCGCCGCGGAAACCAATTACCGGACGGCGGATCGCGCTCTCATTGAACGGGAGTGCCGGATCTTCAACGGCGAACTCCGGATGTTCAGCGGCGAACGCGCGGACGGCCGCGTTCGGGTTATCGCTCGCCCAATTCGAATCAGGGCGGTCCGGAGCGGCGAGTTCCATCAGATAGCCATCCATGACGACGATAAAGGAGCCGGGAGCAACAAGAGTCGAATATGCCTCGAGCTCCGCGCGGACGTGAGCCTTGGTGTGGTTCGAGTCAAGAATGATCAGAACCGTTTCGCCCGGTGCGACAAGCGACCGCACTTCGCCGACGATCCGCGGATCGGTCGAGCTGCCTTCGATCAGCGTGATGAGCGGTTTGAGAGGATGCGCCTCGATGGCTGCGCGATTATGCGGGCGGATCTCGATATCGACGCCGATGACGCGCCCGTGTTCGAGGACCTTGCAGAGACTGGCGTGAAAGATGAGCGAGCCGCCGTGCGCGATTCCGGTTTCGATGATCACGTCGGGCTGGACCGCGAACACGATTTCCTGCAGGCGCAGCAGATCGTCCGGGAACTGGATGACCGGACGTCCCATCCACGTGAACATGTATGAATACTTCATCCGCAACCCGGTGGAAAGCCACAGGTCGGATAACGCGTCAAACGCCGCAACATCGCCGGTCGCCCATTCCTCTCCCGGTTGCGAAGGAACGTCGCCGCCAGCAACAAGACGCGGAAGATCGTCGAGCACACGGGCCGCTGAAAAGCCGAACTCTTCCTCGATCCGGCTGCAGTCGATGCGCGCGAAGCCCGTCTTCGGGGCGTCCGCAACCACAGATACTGTGCAGCCGGTCAGCGCCGAGATCGCCGCCGTGACCTCGCCATTCGTGACGTTCTTACCGCCGCCGGCGTTGTAAATCTGATGCCGGCCGTTCGTGGCGATGCGAACGAGAAGAGGCACCAGGTCATCGATACTGATGTAGTCGCGCTCTGATTCCAGTGCGCTGCGCAGAGTGATCCTTCCCTCGCGGATCGCTTCCTGAATGATCGAGCCGAGGAACGATTGGGGCTGATCGACGCCATAGGCGGTCGAGATTCTCACCACGCGTCCCTTGGGGCCGAGGGCGAGAACGACAGCTTCGCCGGTCGCTTTCGAGAGGGTGTAGATGTCCTCGAAATGCGCTGGGTTGAAGCGCAGATCATCGGTCTCGCGAGCGACGCCGTTACTCCCGGCGTAAAGGCGAATCGACGACAGATAGAGAATCGATTCGAACGTCGCGGTGCGCAGGATCTCCACGAGTTTGCTGACGTGCGCTTCCACCGCATCAAAGGGGCGGTCGCGAAAATCGGCCGTCAGGCCGATGCAATAGATGATGTGCCCGAGGTCGCGGCCTGCCAGGCGCTCATGCCGCGCCGGCGCCTGGTGCTCGATTCCGTGCTGCTGCAGATAGCGAACGAGGTGCGAGCCGATGAAGCCGGATGCTCCGAGAACCGTGATCAAAGGCCGCCCGCCGGATGATGGAGTTTGGGGTCGCGGTGAAACAGTAGTTTTGGACTGACGTTCGGCGTCACACGGAACAAATCGTCATCGATCACCGCCGCATCGCGAAAGGCGAAGAGGTTGAAACCGTGCGGCGGACCATCGAGGTACGCGGTGTCGATTGGAACGAGCTCGATCGGCCTTCCGGCAAGGTCGTAGTTCGATTGAAAATCGCGAACGGCATGGATGGTGTAGCCGAACGCGGAGAGGAATTGCACGACGTCCGTATTCCGGAGGCCGTGCGACCAGTCCACATAGGAGCGGTGCACTTCGAAAACGACGTAGGGCGCATTGCGCGCGAGCTGCTCGCTCGCGCCGCGCAGTGCGTGAAGCTCGCCCCCTTCGAGATCGAGCATGATCAGGCCGGCTTGAATGCCGAGCGCGCGCGCGTATGCGTCGATCGTCGTCGCGGCGATGCCGGTCTCCGATTCCGCCGCACCGGCAAGCGCATCGTGACCGACCAGACGCAGCGTCGCCGGCTGGCTCCAAAGTCCGACGGCATTCACGCGCACATTATCCAGAGCGTTGATCGAAGCATTGCGCTCGATCATCGCCGCCTGAACGTCATCGGCCTCGAATGCATGGCACGTTCCGCGCCCGCGCATCGCGTTTGCGATCGGAATGGCCTGGTCGCCAAAGTATGCCCCGCCGACGACCACGTCGGTGACCATTTGGGCGAGGTGGACGAGAAGTCTCGTCGTTTGCGGCTCCCAGACGTGATCCGGCTTCTCGGGGCGGGACATGACGAAGTCGCGCGCGATTTTCGACCGGTACGGAAATTCAAAGGCGAGACCGTTGCTCAGTTCTTTGCGGACGACGGGAAGCGAAGCATGCAACGCGTCTGCGATCGGTCCCGTGACGTCGTCGCGGACGGTCGTGAACCGGTTTTGCGGCAATCGCTCGAACTGCTGAAGGGCAGCGATCATTCGCGCGCGTGTCGGCGAATCCTCACCCAGCCGGTGCAGCGGTTCTTCAGTCATCGGTTCAGGTACGGCCACGTCCGGTCGCGCTCCGTCAAGCGAACCGGCTGCATCGGCCAGTCGATACGGAAGGCAGGATCGTCCCACCGAACGCCTCCAGCCGCCTCCGGTTTGTAGCCGGCCGAGAGCAGATAGCTGACTTCCGTGTCCTTTTCCAGCGTCAGGTAACCGTGGGCCAGACCGGCTGAAATGAAAAGCATCCTGAGATTGTCCCGCGAAAGCTCGATCGCAAACCATCGTCCAGTCTCGACATCGAGCACGACGTCGTAAATCGCGCCGCGGCTGCAGCGAACGATTTTCGCTTCTCCATGCGGCGCGTGCTGAAAGTGCAGACCGCGCAGCGTTCCCTTCGCTTCGTTCCACGAGACCGCCGCTTCGGCAATATGGGGAAGCAACTCGTGCAGTTCGTCGGAATAGGTCTGCAGGAAGTACCCGCGCTCATCGCGAGCCGGCTCGATCTCGACGACCATGACACCCGCCAGCGGCGTCTCCACGAGCTTCACGCCACCACCTCGGTGCGCGGGATGGCGACCACAAACCGCCCTCCCCACTCTCGTACGTGCGCCATCTGCGCGACGATTTCGTCCTTCAGGTTCCAGGGAAGAATCAGGACGTAGTCAGGACGCGTCTCGGCGATCTTCTCCGGCGCAAAGATCGGAATGCGTACGCCCGGAACGTAAAACCCCTGTTTGTGCGGACTGCGGTCGACGGTATAGGAAAGAAGATCGCTCCGCACTCCGCAGTAGTTGAAGAGCGTGCTCGCCTTGGCCGGCGCCCCATAACCCGCGACGCTCTTTCCCGCTTCGCGCGCGTCGATGAGAAAGCGCAGCAACGAGCGCCGGCAACGCGCGATGCCGTCGCTGAACGCGCGATACGCGTCGAGCGAGTCGAGGTCGAACTCCCGTTCCTTCGCCAGGACGCTTTCCACGCGCGGGCCGGCCGCGGCGCCGCGATGTTGCGCGTACACGCGAAGCGACCCGCCATGCGGCGGAATCTCCTCGACGTCGGTCACGGTCAGGCCGTGCGCTTCGAGAATCCGCTGCACAACCTGCAACGACAGATACGACATGTGCTCGTGGTACATCGTGTCGAACTGCACGAATCGGATGATCTGCAGCAGATGCGGAAACTCGATCGTGATCGTGCCCGCGGGCGCGAGCGCCAGGCGCAATCCTTCGACGAAATCGTTGATGTCGGGAACGTGCGCGAGGACGTTGTTCGCAATGAGCAGATCGGCGCGGCCGGCGATGTCGGCGCCCACGGTGGATCCAAAAAACTCGGTACGCGACTCGATTCCCTTTGCCCTCGCGGCGGCCGCGACGTTCGCCGCCGGTTCGATGCCCAGCGACGGAATCCCGGCC
>DATART010000411.1:0-6309 GCA_036264035.1 Thermoanaerobaculia bacterium
GTTCACGCGGAGACGATAGCCGCTCTCGTCTCCGCGTGAACTGCTATCGTTCCGCGATCGGAGGCCGCTTATGACTCGATCGCTCATCGCGCTGCTGATGCTGGCAGCCACCGCCGCATTCGCCGCGGACGGCGCCAAAGGAACCTTTCACCTCGGCGCGGTTGCGTTTGAGCCGGTGGATGCCTTCGCCTATCAGGAGACGACGAGCGATCCCGCCAGGCCGCTCACGGTCGTGCTGATCGCGAATTTCCCGATCGATCGTCCCGCCGTCGTGAACGCGATCAACACGCCGGGCGCGCTGATCGAGCAGGCGGCGAATGCAAAAGGGGGCGCGTTCCTACTCCTGCGCGTCGTCTCCGCCGAACGCTGCGGGATTTATGCGTTTCTCAATCAGGCGCAGCGCCAGATTAACCTCGCGAACAGCTATGCCGCGAAAAACGTCAAAGTCACTCCCTCGCGCGTGGCCGGCGAATGCGCGACGACGAAGCCGGAGAAGATGTTCGACGAGGCGTACGATTTTCATCTCTCCTACGATGTGCCGCTGACGGCGATCCCGAAACCGGCCACGCTCACGGCCGGCGGCGGCGAGCCGGGCGCGGTGTACGCCGTCCTCGTGAAGGCGATTCAGAACGCTGATTGGAACGCGGCGCATCTCCTGCTGCCGCCCGATCAGGTGCCGCAAACGAAACCGAAAGCCTCGGAGATGAAAGGCTATTTTCACGACCTCGGCCTGAATTATCCGAAGACGGTGAATGTCGCCGGCGGCTTGATGAAAGGCGATCGCGCCGCGATCGACATCAGCGGCACGAACAACGAGGACAAGAAAATCAAAGGCACGGTGGCCATGAAGAAAACGGCCACCGGCTGGCAGGTCATCGATCAGAACTTCTACGGCGCGGACTAGGCATCGCGCTACGTGATCGTCAGGGACGACGGCGGCCGGACGGCCGAGCGCCTCCGCGATTCGACGGCGCGGGAGCGTTCGGTCTCCTCGGCTGCGAACGCGCGGCGGGGGCGGATCGCGCCGGCGTCGCGACCGCCCGCCTCTCCGCTTTCGCTTTCGCCCTGGCGCGATCCTCGGCTTTGCGCGCCCGGATCGCGGCGATCCGTTCCTGAATCGGGATTTCCAGTTTCTCGGCCGGCTTCTGCGCGTAATCGAAATCGGGGACCGTCACGCGCGGCAGGCGCTTGCCGATGGCGCGTTCGATGGCGCGGAGATCATTCTCCTCCTCCGGCGCGACGAAGGTGATGGCGTCGCCTGTGAGTTCGGCGCGCGCGGTGCGGCCGACGCGATGGATGTAATCCTCGGGCATCCCCGGCACATCGAAATTGACGACGTGCGAGAGCGCCTCGACGTCGATGCCGCGCGCCGCGATGTCGGTGGCGACGAGAATCTGATAGCGGCCGTTCTTGAAACCGGCCAGCGCATCGGTGCGCTGCGCCTGGCTGCGGTTGCCGTGTATGCGGGCCACGCGCACCTTGTGGCGTTCGAGCTGCTCGAAGACGCGGTTGGCGCGATGCTTCGTGCGCGTGAAGACGATCGCGTTCTGGATCTCGCGCCGTTTCAGCAGCGTCTCCAGCAGCGGCAGTTTCAAATCCTGCGATACGGGGAAAACCGACTGCGTGATGCCGGTTGCCGGCGCCGCCTTCCGCTCGATCGAGATCGTGGCGGGATTTTTCAGCATCTCCTTCGACAGCTCCACGATCGGCTGCGGCAGCGTGGCCGAGAAGAACAACGTCTGCAGTTTCGGCGGGAGGTGGCGAAGCACGCGGCGGATGTCGGGGAGAAATCCCATGTCCAGCATCCGGTCGGCCTCGTCGAGAACGAGGATCTCCAGCCCCGCCAGCTTCGCGTACGGATGTTGAAAGTGATCGAGCAGACGTCCCGGCGTAGCGACGATGACGTCGACGCCGCTGCGGAAGGCATGCTCCTGCGGCCCCATACCCACGCCGCCGTAAACCGCGGCTCCGGAGAGCGGCGTGTGCACGGCCAGCTCGCGCAGATGCTCGTCGATCTGCGCGGCGAGCTCGCGCGTGGGCGTCAGGATGAGCGCGCGCGTCGTACCGCGCTTCTTGCCGATGAGTCGATTGAGAATCGGCAGCAGAAACGCCGCGCTCTTTCCGCTGCCGGTCATCGCGCAGGCGAGTACGTCTTTGCCCGCCACCGCCGGCGGGATGGCGTCCATCTGAATCGGCGTAGGCCGCTTGAAACCGAGCTCTTTGACGCCGAGGAGAAGATCGGCGTGGAGTCCGAACGAGGTGAATGGCATTGATGTGTCTTCTTTCTGATCGCGAATGCGAAGCGCGCGATGCTCTCACAGGTGGGACCGCAGCGAAGCGCTGCAAGAAGGAATTTGACCTGCCCGGATTGGGCAGTAGAATGCCCAGAATGGGCAGAACCGCGGACGGCCAGCAGCGCTCATCACTCGCTTCGGCGATCCTCACGCGGACGCAGCAGCGGGTACTCGGTCTTTTTTTTGGGAATCCTGGGTGCGCGTTCATCAAACAGGAGCTCATCGACCGGACGGGATCGGGATCGGGTGCCGTACAACGCGAATTGGCGCGACTGGTCGAAAGCGGCCTCGTCACCGTCACCCGTATCGGAAGCCAGAAACACTATCAGGCGAACGGCGACGCGCCGATCTTCGCGGAGATCAAGGGCATCATCACAAAGACCGTCGGCGTCGTCGATCCACTGCGTGCCGCACTCCGGCCGCTCCAACCGTCGATCGAGCTCGCTCTCGTGTATGGCTCCGTTGCTCGCGGCGACGAGCGGGCCAACAGCGACATCGACCTTCTCGTAGTCGGTCGCAACCTGACGCTTGAAAAACTATTCGAGCATCTCGCGCCCGCGGAAACGACCCTCGGCCGGAAAATCCATCCGACGCTCTACACTCCTCAGGATCTCGCGCGCCGCCGGAAGAATGGCAACGCCTTTGTGCGGAAGGTTCTCACGGGACAACATCTGCTCCTGATCGGAAACGAAGATGCCGCTCACGAACCTGGATAACCTCGTCGGAACCGGAAACTTGAAGCGCGAGCCGCCCGCGAAGGCGGAGCTGGACGCACTGATCCGCTCGGGACTGGCGCGGCTGCGCGATGCGGAGAAACCGTCATTGTCCCTCGACAGCCGCTTCGATCTCGCTTACAACGCGTCGCACGCGCTCGCGTTGTTCGGCATTGCGCTGGCACGGCTATCGGTCCGAGAACCGGTACCTCGTCTTCCAGACGCTCACTCACACTTTGGAGTTCAAACGAGCAATGGCGCGTCCTCGACCTTGCCCACACGAAGAGAAACTACATCGAGTACGAGGGCATCGCGGACGTCGATGAGCAACTCGTCGCGGCAATCATTCGCGTTGCGCATGAGGTCGCGAAACGCCTCGATGCTCTTGGACCGGCGAAGATTGACTGATCGCGGCTCCTTCATACCAATTGCCGCGCTTCGTAGGCCGCTTGAAACCGAGCTCCTTGACGCAGCGGAGAAGATCGGCGTGGAGTCCGAACGAAGTGAATGGCATTGATCGTCTTCCTTCTGATCGCGAATGCGAAGAGCGCGCTGTGCGACCGAAAGATTCGGGAAATCAGGCTCTCGTTTCAGACTCACGCGGACTTAAGGTGTACCTTGGGTGGGATGAGTCCCTTTTCGATCCTTCTGTTCCTGGCGTTGCATCATCGGATCGCCGTTACCGACACAGCCCACACGCGTCTGTCTCGCATCATCCAGACGACGATCTCCGACGAGTTGAGCGCGCGATCGTTTGTTGTGGTCCAGGACGGCGCCGACTACATCGCCGAGATCGCTGATGCCTCCGATCGCGGAGGAAAGGGGCGTTCGTCGCAAATCGCAGCGGACACGACCCATAGCGTGCAGGTCACCGAGGTTGTCGGGGGTGCTGCTGCCGAAGTGCTGCTCTACGACAGTTCGCATAAATTAATCGCGACCTATCGATTGACTGGTTCCGGCTCGAACACAGCGAGCGTTGGCGCGGCGCGGGGCGATGTCGTCACCGCGTTCATCGCCGGCTCATTTTTGCGCCGTTCCCGTTCCGCAGACGCCGCGAGGGCGATTGGGCACGACATCGCGGTTTCCATTGCGCGCGAGATCACATCGCCCGAGCAAGCTATGCCTGCGACTCACCATTCAGATTGACCCCATGACGCTCACCGAACTTGCCGCGTTTCGTCGTCATCGAACAGTCGCTGCAGCGTTGACGTGATCTCGCCGCGGCGCGTGGCGCGGCCGTCAATCGATGCGACCGGCATCACGCCCAGCGTCGTGCTGGTGACGAAGGCTTCATCGAGATCGAACAGCTCCAGTTCCCGCATCGGACGTTCGTCGACGCGGATGTGATTCGCCAGCGCGATGTCGACCACTCGATCGCGCACGACGCCGGGGAGGATGTGCTCATCGAGAGGATGGGTGATGACCGCTCCGTTGCGGACGCCGAAGAAGCTGGAGCTGGCCGCCTCGCGCACGAAACCGTCGTCGAGCAGCAGCGCCTCGTCGGCGCCGGCGCGTTGCGCTTTTTTTTTCGCGATTGCATTCGCGAGCAGGTTCACCGACTTTACATTGCAATGCTTCCAGCGCAGATCGGCGGCGGTGATCAGCGCGATTCCGCGCTCCTTCTTCGTCGCGTCCGGGAAGGTGAACGCGCGCGAGTACACGATTACGGTCGGCGTCAGATCGTCCGGATAGAAATGCTTGCGCTCCGACTCGCCGCGCGTGACCTGCGTGTAGACGATGCCGTCGTCGAACCGTGTCCGCGCCAGCAACCCGGCGATGACGTCTGCGAACTGCACCTCATCCCACGGCACACCGATCTCGATTTCGCGCAGGCCGCGCTCCATCCGCCGGTAGTGCTCGGCGAGAAAAATCGGACGTTTGCCGAGGAACTTGAAGACTTCGTAGACGGCATCACCGAACTGAAAGCCGCGATCCTCAACGCCGATGACCCGCTCGGCAGTCGTCGTAAAACGGCCGTTGATGTAGAGGACGTCGCTCACGTCTACGGAGTCAGCGCCTTCACGATGACGATGGTCCGGTCGTCCTGCTCGCCCGGCCCCCACTCCGTCACGCGTGCCAGCACTTCCCTCCCGATCTCCTCGGCGGTCCGGTTCCGAATCGACGCGACGAGATCTTCGAGCCGATCGAGTCCGAACTCTTCGTCGTTCGCGTCGTGCGCTTCGACCATGCCGTCCGTGTACATGCAGAGGAGATCGCCTGCGTTCAGTTTGGCGAAGCCGCGCATGTATGTGGCATCCGGCGTGGGCCCGAGCACCGGGCCGCCGTTGGAAAGCATCTCGATGGTCACGCCGTCGGCGCGCAGAACGAAAGGGAAGTTGTGCCCGGCATTGCAGTAGATGAGGATCCCGCCGGTCTCCAGCTCGCCGTAAAACAGCGACACGAACTTCGTCGTCAGCCGGCCGCGGTGGATGATGTGATTCAACTTCTCCATCGTGCGGATGATCTTGAAATCGCGATCCGTGGCCATGCGAAGACCCATGTAGATGTCGCGCACGACCAGCGCGGCCGGCAGGCCGTGACCCGATCCGTCCGCGATGGCCAGGCCGAGGATGTTGTCGGAGATGGGGATGAAATCGTAGAAGTCGCCGCTCACGACCGCGGCCGGAAGCGTCTTCCCCCAGATATCGAATCCGGCGTACTGCGGCACGCGCTGCGGGAGAATTGACTGCTGGATTCGCTGCGCTTCGTCGATCAGCGACTGATACCGATCGGCGCGCAGCCGCTGATTGACGGTGTAGCGAATGAGGTTGAGCGAGAAGAGGATGTCTTCCCGGCTCAGCCCCGGCGCGATGTCGAAGCCGAGGATGTGCGAGTGATTGTCGCCGGCCGCAACCGCGGCGAACCGGCTCGCTCCGAGCTTGCTCTCGAGGATCGGATCGACGCCGGGATCGTTCGGATCCATGACCACGACGCCGTTCTCCAGCACGAGCTCGATCGGTTTGTAATCCCTCGGCACCGAAATCCCGAGCGGCCCGGTACGCGGCTCACCGAAGCGACCCACCAGTTCGTAGCAGTTCTCGTCGTTGATCTCGTAGATCCGCCCGCCGGTGATCCCGAGCTCGTCCCGAAAATTCGTAGCGATCGTCTCCCCGATCTGCTCGATCGTGAAGCGCGTCGATTCCGTAGCTTCAATCTGTTCGAGCGTGCGCTCGACTTGGGTTAGTAATCTTTTGTAGTCCATTTGTTCCTTGGCTGTCGGCTGTCGGCCGTCGGCTGTCGGGGTTACCTGGCATCGTCGGCGATCTGGCGCTCCACGGCTACGATTAGACCGCCGAGAACAC
>DATART010000441.1:0-3931 GCA_036264035.1 Thermoanaerobaculia bacterium
GGCGATGAGCATCGTCGTGGTCGGGATGAAGCCGCACATCGAGACGTCGAATTCGTCGACGACGCGCCAAAGCTCCGTCGGGTCGAGCTTCAGCACTTCGTCGATCGCGAGCTGGTCTTTGCGCAGCGTCGTCTTCTGATCTTCGTAGTGATTGAGGTCGCTGCTGGCGAGGATGCCGATCTCCTCATCCTCATCGCGAATGACGTCCGCGATCGCGTTCCCAATCTCCTGGGCGTAGTCGTATCGATGCGCGCCGAGGCAGATCGGAACGAAGGTGAAGTCGCCAAGAAGCTGCTGGAGAAACGGAAGCTGCACTTCCAGCGAGTGCTCTTTCGCGTGCGCGCGCCAATCGTCGGCGAGCAGCTTCGTGTGCGACATCAGCTTGTCCGCGAGCGCCTCATCGACCTGTACCTCGCCCAACGGCGTCCGCCACGATCCACTTCGATTGATCGCCGCGAAGTGCCCGTTACCGGTGTGGTTCGGACAAAGGATGATGAATCGCTTCGGCAGGGCCGCGAGGGCGTAGAACGCCGCCGCCACATGCCCGCTGTACATCAGCCCCGCGTGCGGCACCACAGCGCCGATGAATCGCTCCTTCACCTCCGTCAGCGGATTCTCCGCGAAGCACGCCTTGACCTGCGCGTTCAAGCGCTCAGGCGTCCCTTCGTAGAAAGTGCCGGCGACGGCGGGCGGACGGGTGGTCATGCAAGGATCATAGTCGTGGCGGTGGTATCTTGAGGTCGGTGACCGCTCGAACGAAGATTCTGGCGAAGATCCTGTCGGGCACTTCCAGCCAGAACATTTCGTTTGATGAGTTGGTTGGCCTCCTAGAGCAACTCGGGTTTGCAACGCGAGTCAGCGGCAGTCACCGGATCTTTTCGCACGAAGGTGTCGTCGAGATTCTCAATCTGCAGCCGAGACGAGATGGAACGGCAAAGCCATATCAGCTCAAGCAAGTTCGCAACGTGATCGTTCGCTACAAACTGGCAGGTGAGGTCGATGGAAGCTGATCCCCGTTACGAGGTCATTATTTACTGGAGTGCGGACGACAACGCCTTCATAGCCGAAGTGCCGGAGTTGCCCGGCTGTGCGGCAGATGGTTCCAGCTACGAAGTCGCTATCGCGAACGTGAAGGTCGTCATTTCGGAATGGATCGAAACCGCAATGGAGCTCGGCAGACCCATTCCCCAGCCACGCGGCCGGCTCATGTACGCATAGAAGAGCGCCGGCAGGATTGCCGGCGCCACACAGAAGCCCGCCGCACTTACTGCCTCGGGAAACTGGGCGAGTAGAGAACGGCGTTGAGGAACAGCGGCAGGGTGCCGCGCCAGAACGAGCGGAAGTGGGGCTCGTCGGCGAAGGTGATGACTTGGCCGCGGCCGACGGGCTCGTCGACGAGGTAGGCGGCGCCTCGCATTTTCTCGAGCGACTCCTGCCAGGCGACGCCGGAGATGAGGGGGTTGTCTTTGTCGATGGTGACGATGTTGTCGACCGGATGCGTTACGGCTTGGTACGCGATGGTTCCTTCGATCAGCACGGCGGGTGACGACGGTAGACCGAACGTCAGGTACGACCGCTCGTTCATGTGCGTGCGGAAGGTCGAGCCGGGGATCCGGAAGTCGTTGTAGCGCTCTTCCTTCGGTGAGGTTTTGTCGGACGTCTTCTCGTCGTCGTCCTTCTTCCCCGCTTTCGGCGCTTCCCACGGCTTGAGCTTCGAGATCTCGACGTCTTTGTCGCGCAGGAACTTGTTCGCGGTGTCGATGGCGATGACAGTGCCGCCGTCGTTCACCCACGACTTCAGCTTCTCGATGCCGGACTTTCCGAGCGCGCCGGCGTAGCCGTTGCCGTTCGGGAGGATCAGAACGCGATAGTGGCTGAGATCGACGTTGCGCAGCGATGCCAGATCGAGATTCGTGTGCGGGATGGGCGTGTCGATGTCGAGGGTGTGCCAGAGCATCCCGTATGACGTAGCGCTAATGCCGTTGCCGCCTACGAGCGCGATACGCGGATCGCGGATGTAGTGGATGTCTTCCGAGCCGAGGGCGGTGCCGCCGGTCCAGCCGGATTCGATCGACGCGATGCCGACGGAGACGTCGCGCGTGATGGCGCCGAGGGTCGCATCGACGTTCGACGCGTTGTTGCCTTTGAGAACGATCAGCGACCCGCGCGTGTAGGTCTTGTCGCCCATGACGACTTCGTGCTCTGCGACGCTGAAGTTGACGTGCGCGTCGAGCGCGCGGCCGGCGAAGCGGTAGAGGTTCGGATCGAGCGCGTCGACGATGTAGCCGTAGGTTGCGGCGCGGAACGGCTGCGGCGCCGCGGCCTCGTACGGCTTCACATCCGCGGCGATAGGAACGCTCGTCACGAACGCGGGAACGTTCATCGCGAGCGGCATCGACCACGACGTGAGGTCGTAGAAGTCGTCCGGCTCGTCGGCGTGAGTCTTCGTCTGTTGTTCTTCGAGGAAGCCGGGTGAGAAGGTCGGCGACTTTTCAAGCAGCGTCGCGGCGAGACGGCCGAGCGGCTGTTTCGTGGAAACGACTGCCGTGCCGGCCGCGAACGTCCGGCTATCCGCGTTCGCGCCGCCGACGGCGGTCGCGCGAACGGTCGCGGGCGACTTCAGCTCGCCGACGCGAATCTGCTGGCCTTGCAGCCGGCCGATGAGCGTGTCGAAGTTCGGCGCGCCGCGCGGGATGAAGTAGGTGTCCTTCCCGTTCTCGGTCTGCGCGCGGTTCGCTTCATAGAAGTAGCGCAGCAGCCCTTCGCGATTCGTCGCCGCGGTGCGCAGCGTCGTCATACCGCTGGTGTAATGCTCGTCGATGCGATGCGCGAGGTAGAGAACCGTGTCGTCCTCGCGGCGCACCGCGGTGCCGCCGCGCCCGCCGCCCGCCACCTCGTACGTCATGCCGATCGCGCCGTGCAGCGAGGGCCACGAGTCACCGTACGCGGGGTAAAAGAGGTCGAAGCGCTCGGCGACAAAGAACGGCCAGCCGCGCTGGGAGAACGCAGCCGCGTTCGCGCGGCCGAAGACGTCGAGCCACTTCTCCACGTCCTTCGGCAGGTTCGCGTTGATCGGCTTCGCGTCGGGTGGGAAGAAGTAGGTCGAGTTGGCTCCCATCTCGTGGAAGTCGACGAAGACCTGCGGGTTCCAGCGGCTGTACTCCGCGACGCGCGCCTGGGTCTCACGCTGCGACTGCCACGCCCAGTCGCGGTTCATGTCGATCAGGTAATGGTTGAACCGTCCGCCCGGCCACGGCTCGGCATGTTCGTACGACTCCGGATTCGGATTCGCCACCTCACCCACCGTTCGCGTGTACCACTGGACGTACCGTTCGCGGCCGTCGGGGTTCTGCAGCGGATCGATGACGACGACGAGGTTGTCGAGCAGCTTTTGCGAATCGGGATCGCGCAGCAGGGTCGCCGCGACCTTCATCGCCGCTTCGGAGGACGATGACTCGTTGCCGTGCACACCAAACGCGAGCCATGCGATGGCCGGCGTATTGCGCGCGATCTCCTGCGCGCGCGGGGCGTCGACTTCCGCGTTCGCGAGCGACGCGATGTCGTGCCGGAACGCATCGAGCTTCGCGCGGTTCGCCTGGGATGTGATGACGGCGACGATCAGCGGCCGGTGCTCGTAGGTCTCGCCGATCTTTTGAACGGTGACGAGCGGCGAGCGCCGCGTCAGCTCGTTGAAGTAGTCGACGATGCGGTCCCACGGGGTGAAGCGATCACCGAGCGTGTACCCGAGGTATTCGTCGGGCGTCGGAATCGCGTTCTGCGCGAGAACGGACGTGGCGGCAAAAAGGAGGGCAAGGACGACGATCAGCTTGCGCACGCACGAAAGCTATCAAAACTTCAGTCGGCCGTAACGGCTTCTTCTTCGACGCCGGCCGTCGACTTCGAGTGGATGCCGAGGCGCTTCATCATCTCG
>DATART010000445.1:0-2828 GCA_036264035.1 Thermoanaerobaculia bacterium
GGCGGAGTTGGAGTTCGCGCATTACGAGGGGTAGGTTAGAAGCGAAATGTTGAATGTTGAATGTTGAGTGTTGAATGTTCAATGTTGAATGGGCTTCGCTCCGCCCCAATCCATTCAACATTGAACATTCAACATTGAACATTCAACATTCGCCTTTAGCTCAATTCCGGCAGCCGGTCGATCAATCGCTGCAGTCGTTTCAACGACCGCGACTTCCCCAGCACAACAGCCACATCGAAGATCGGCGGCGATGCGCCTTTGCCGGTCAAAGCCAGCCGCAGCGGGTGGATCAACTTCGCGGCGCTGACGCCTTGCGATTCGGCGAGCTTGCGGAGTGCGGCTTCCGAGGTGGTTACGTCGAACGGATCTGTCGACGCCAACGTCTCGAGTAACGCGGAGAGCCGTGAGCCGAGGTCGTCGCCCTTGAGGTGTTTCTTCACCGTCTCGGCGTCGTACTCGATCGCGTCGTCGGCGATGAAATAGATCGACATCTGGTCGGCGAGCTCACGCAACGTTCGCGCGCGCATCTTGTGGAGTTCGATGATCGCGCGTAGCTCGTCGAGCGGCCGCGGATCGTCGCCGAGGAACGGGACGAGGTGCGGATAAATCTGCTCCGGCGTCATCCGCATCAGGTACTGGCCGTTCATCCAGATCAGCTTCTCGGGGTCGAAGACGGCCGGCGCTTTGTTGACGTCGCCGAGGTCGAACCATAGCGAGGCCTCGTCGCGCGTGAAGAGCTCGCGGTTCTCGCCGGGCGACCAGCCAAGCAGCGTGAGGAAGTTGAAGAGCGCCTCGGGGACGATGCCCATCTCGCGATACTCCTCCGCCGAGGTAGCACCGGTGCGCTTGGATAGACGCTTCTTGTCGCCGCCGAGGATCAGCGGCAGATGCGCGAACGACGGCACCGCCGCGCCGAACGCGCGGAAAAGCAGTACGTGCTTCGGCGTGTTCGAGAGATGGTCGTCGCCGCGCGCGACATGCGTGATGGCCATGTCGATGTCGTCGACGGTGACGGAGAGGTGATAGGTTGGATTGCCGTCGGAACGGAGCAGGACGAAGTCGTCGATCAGCTCCCCCTCGAACTGCATATCGCCGCGGATGAGATCCTGAAACTCGATCGTCCCGGGAGGCACGGCGAAGCGGATCACATGCGGCTCGCCGGAATCGCCCGTGATGTGACGGCAGCGGCCGGAGTAGCGCCACTGTTTACCGGCGCGCTCGGCCTCGGAACGTTCGGCGTCGAGCTCTTCGACGGTGCAGTAGCAGCGATACGCCTTGCCGTTCGCAACTAACTCCTCCGCGCGCTCGCGATAGCGATCGAGGCGATCGCTTTGATGGATCGGACCTTCATCCCACTCGACGCCGAGCCATTTGAGCGACGCGACGATCTGCTCGGCGTGATGCTGCCGCGAACGCTCGACGTCCGTGTCCTCGATGCGCAGCAGCATCGTGCCGCCGTAACGCCGCGCGTGAAGCAGATTGAAAATCGCGGTACGGGCGCCGCCGACGTGCAGGAAGCCGGTCGGGGAGGGAGCAAAACGGAGCTTCATGGCGGCGGTGGAGTCTAGCAGCACACTGTCATCGAGAGCCGCCGGAGCCGGCTGGCGCGAAGCGCGAGCGGCGCAGGACGGCGAACGATCCCGGGCTGAAACCCGGACGGGGCGGCACGTACTCTCCACCTCCCGCCCCGGTTAGCAGCCGGGGATCCTTCGTCGTCCTCCGGCACTTCGCGCTTCGCGCTACGTGCCTCCGGCGACTCTGGATGACAGCGCGTAGAATCAGCCCAATGCGCCGCGACCGTGGTTTCTCGCTGATTGAGACTCTCGTCGCGCTGGCGATCCTGGCGATCGTGATTACGACCACGATCGCGATGTTCGCGGAGAGGGCGCGGCGGCTGCGCGAGGCGAATGAGACCATCCTGGCGTTTCAGGCGCTGTCGAACGAGGCGGAGTACTGGCGGCGGCAGCCGTTTGCACAGATCGACAATCCCGATAATCAGACGTTCAAGTCCGACCTGGGGATTCTCGCGCCGATGATGCCGTACACGACCGCGGTGAAGGTCGACTCGCCGCGCACGGATGTGCGCAACGTGACGCTCACCATCCGCTGGGCCAAACGCGAGGCGCACCTCGGCATCGCACGCGCGAACACCGGAGGAAGCGGGTTGTGGTGAAACGGCGCCGCGCGCGCGGCTACACCATGCTGGAGATCGCCATCACGCTGGCGCTGTTCGGCGTGTTCCTCTTCATCATCGTGACGATGACGGCGGAGATGCGGCGCAACGAGAAAAAGTGGCCGGTCAACTTCTTCGCGCATCCCGAGGTCGGCAGCGTGCTGGCGCGGATGCGGCGCGATATCTACGACAGCACGGCGCGGCCCGACAATTTCGAAACCTACAGCAGTTCGCCGATGACGCTCATCGTCTACACGATCAACAACGACGGCACGGCCGAGACGGTGGTGTGGGATTTCACGACGCCGGGCGAGGTGCATCGCAAGGCCTTCAAGGCCACGATGCTGTCGTCCGAGTGGACGGCGCACGGGCTGCCGCTGTTCACGGCCACGACGGAGTCGATGCCGTCGGGGCAGGACGCGGTGCGCATTCAGGCGACGGATAAGGAGCACAAACTTGCGATCGACGAGCTCATCGTCCCGCGCCCGCACGCGTGAGCGCGGCTACGTGCTCATCGCGGCGATCACCATCGCCATCCTCTACTTCGCGCTGATGGAGTTGATGCTGATCGACTCTTCGCGAGCGCTCCGCGAGGCGCAGCGCTTCCGTTCGAAAGTCGTCGCGGCGACCCTCGCCGAAAGTGCGGCGGAGTTGT
>DATART010000468.1:0-1981 GCA_036264035.1 Thermoanaerobaculia bacterium
CCCCGGCCGGGGTCGAGAAATGTCTCCGCTCCGATGTTTCCGGTGGTCGCTCGCTTCGCTCGGACCACCAGCTACCGTACGAGTCGCCTCCGGCGACGGCATTCTGCTAATTTGGACACGTCTGGTCTGTGCCACACGAGTCAAAAGCATAGACAGTGTCTGTGCCACACCCGCCGCTTTTCTTTACAGGCGAAGCCTGTGTGGCACAGACACTCTTGTCTGTGCTTGTGACATACCGCAGAAGGGAAAACCATGAAGATCGATCTCACCGGCCGTACCGCCCTTGTCACCGGCGCCTCGCGCGGCATCGGCGAAGCGATCGCGATGCGGCTTGCAGAAACCGGCGCGCTCGTCCTCTGCGCGGCGCGCAATCTCGAGCAGGTCGAGCGCGTCGCGGCAGCGATCACCAGCGCCGGCGGCAACGCGCGCGCCGTGCAACTCGACATCACCAGCGACGACGTTCGCGACCGCATGAAAGCGCTCATCGAACAGCAGCCGATCGACATCCTCGTCAACAACGCCGGCATCACCGACGATGATCTCTTCCTCCGCATGAAGCCCGAAGCATGGACGAGCGTGCTGCGCACGAACCTCGACTCCGCGTTTCACATCACGCAGGAAGTGGTGAAGAAGATGATCCGGGCGCGATGGGGCCGCGTGATCAATATCTCGTCGATCGTCGGGCTCTCCGGCAATCCAGGGCAGGTGAATTACGCGGCGTCGAAAGCGGCGCTGATCGGTTTCACGAAATCGCTCGCCCTCGAAATCGGATCGCGCAGCGTCACTGTCAACGCGATCGCCCCCGGATTCATCCAGACCGCGATGACCGACGCGATGACGGACGAAGCCCGCAAAGCCCTCGAAGCCCGCATCGCCCTCCGACGCCTCGGCACACCCGACGACGTCGCTTACGCCGTCGCCTTCCTCGCCTCGGAACAAGCAGGCTACATCACCGGAACGGTGCTGAACGTAAGCGGCGGACTGTATACCTAGCGTTGTCGGTTGTCGGTGGTCCGTTGTCGATCCGAAGGTAGTACGCGAAGCGCAATCAACGACAACAGACAACCGACAACGCGCGCAGCGTCACGTGCATCCGCGCCGCGTCACCACTCGCGCGGCGTGCTTCATCGCGCAGGCCCAGTCGTGCATGCGCGAATCGAGCCGCGCGATTTCGAACTCGGCGACGAAGAACTCCTCGACGGGCCGCGCGTACGACAGAAACCGCGTCCTGCTGAGCACGAGCTGCGATTGATGGCACTCGATTGCCGCGAGTTTCCGCGACGCTTCCTCGGCATTCAGATCGAGCCGGAAGGCGAGGCGTTCGTGCGGCTGATGACCGTGGATCACGTACGTCACGATGTTCATCCCCTTCGCGGCGTCGTGCGCGAACCAGCCGATGGCGCGGTGATCGGGATGGAGATCGAATGCCGAGGGGACGACGAGCAGCGAAGGCGCAAACGAATCGATCGCCGCGGCAATGGCAGCGCGAACGCGCAGGTCGCCGCGCCGCGCCATCGTCGTCAGCAGGCGATCGGGATAGCCGAGGAATGTCGAAGCCGCGGCGGGGACGCCGAGAGTCGCCAGCGCGCGGCGCGATTCCTCGCGGCGCAGCGCGCCCCATTCAGCGCGGTCGGCGTCGTTCACGCGCACTTTCTTTTTCAGGTAGCGGACCGGCCACGGATTGTTGTCGCCATCCGTGACGACGACGACGTGTACCTCGCCGCCGGCAGCGATGGCGCGCTGCAGCAGGCCGCCGGCGGCGATCGATTCATCATCCGGATGCGGAGCGATGACGAGTGTGCGATTGAAGTCCATCAGAAATCGAGGTCCCGCAGGTGGAACGGCGAGAAGCCGCGCGCGAACGCGGGAGCCCAGAGGCAGGCCAGCCGTTCGCCCGCCGGCGCAGGCGTGAACCTGTGCACACCCGCGGCCAGCCGTCGCGCGCCGCGGTAGGGCGTGCCGTCGAGAACGCCGCGGGCTT
>DATART010000484.1:0-4741 GCA_036264035.1 Thermoanaerobaculia bacterium
CATCGTGTACTCCTGGTCGCATCCCGCGCCGGGCGGAGTGGACTGGAAGATGATCTTCGTCCCATCCGGAGTGAAATACGCCTCGGCATTTTCTCCGCCGAACGTGAGCTGGCGGATGTCTTTGAGATGCTTCTCGCCGTCGAACGTTTTCTCGTACGGCTTGCCCGCTTTGATCTCGAATGACGACGTTTTGGGCGCCGGCGGGGGAGTGCCGCCGCGAGTCGTCAGCGTGGCGCGCAGTGTTTTCCGTTCGCCGGCGCGGACGACGATGATGTCGACCGTGTCGCCCGGCTTGTGATCCTGGAGCGCGTACGACATGTCGTAGAGGTTCTCGATGCGCGTGCCGCCGATCGACACGATCCGATCCTTGCCGCGGATGCCGGCCTTGTCCGCGGGCGAGCCGGGGCGCACGTCGGCGAGCAGGACGCCGCCGGTGGTTTCGCCCATGGCGCTGTAGTCGGGGACCGTGCCGAGGTAGGCGCCGTACCCGCGCGAATCGCCTTCCATGGCGGGGGCGGAAGCGGCGCGCGCGTACTGCGGCGTCACGCGTCCGGCCGCAAGGTGCATCATCACGCTCGTGCCGAAATCGACGACGTGCTCCATCACGGCGTAGTTGAGGCTCTCCGCCACGTCCTCGGGCGTGTGATAGCGATCGTGCGCGCCGGTGAAGAAGTGCAGCACCGGAATCTGCTTCGCGTAGAAGCTGGTCTGATCGGACGGGCCGTAGCCGTCGCCACTCGAAGTCACATTGATCTTCGCGAAGGCCGTGGCGTTGTCGACGACCTCTTTCCATTGCGGCGCCGAATCGGATCCGAACACGATCAGCCGGTTGTCGCGCATCATCCCGACCATGTCGAGGTTAATCATCGCCACGACGCGCGGGATCAGCGGCGAGTGACCGACGAACCACGATGAGCCGGCAAGCCCCACCTCTTCGCCCGAGAAAAGCGCGATGACGACGGTGCGGCGGTTCGTCACGTCCGCAAGCTGCGTTTTCAATCGTTCAGAGATCGCCATGACCGCGGCATCGCCCGACGCATTGTCGTCGGCGCCGGGATGGATTGCATGCTCGTTCGGCTTCATCGAGCCCTGACCGCCGTAGCCGAGGTGATCGTAGTGCGCGCCGATGACGACGACCTGGTTGGCGAGAGCGCCGCGCCCGGGAAGGATGCCGGCGATGTTTTCGGCGTTCACGAATTGCGGCTTCACGTCCGCAACACCGCTGATGCGCGTTGCAAGAACGCGCGAGCGCGGTTTGAGATCGGCGTCGACCTGTTTCTGCCACGCCGTCAGATCGCCAACCCACTTTTCGGCGACCGATGTCTTGACCTGCAGCACCGGGATTCCGGCCGGACTCTCCGGACCGTCGTTGACCAGCGGCGGAACCTTGTCCTTTCCTTCGTCCTGCAGCGGACCGGTGGTGAAGATCACCGCCACCGCACCGCGCTCGCGCGCCTGCAAAACCTTGTAGCGCATGGCCGACCAGCGGCTGGGCTTCCTGCCATCGAACTTCGACGCGTCGTCCTTCTCCTGCGGCTCGTAGCGCAGCATCAGCGCGACTTTCCCCTTCAGATCGACGCCGTCGAAATCGTTGTAGCCGATCGGCGTCGCGTCGATGCCGTAGCCGACGAATGCGATCGGCCCCGCGAACGCGCGCGCGCTGGAGAAGCCGAGCGGCGTCCAGTCATCCTTCGTGACGCCTTCCAGTCTGTTGCCGTCGCCGAGCGCGACGCCGGTCTTGATCGGGAACTGCTGACGATACGACTTTCCGAAAGCCGGCTGCAGTCCGATACCTTTCAAGCGTCCCTCGATGTAATCGGCCGCCTTCTGAATCCCCTTCGTCGTGATTCCGCGGCCCTCCGTATCGGGCGCAGCGAGAAAAGCGACGTCCTTCCGGAGTTGCGGCTCATCAGCAAGCGCAGCGGAAGAAAGGAGGATCAACGCGGCAACGGCGAAGCGGCGGATGTTCATTTGTGGCCTTTCGGACAGCGAGTTGCGCTCATTCTAATGGCGATGGATATGCGGCACGGCTGTCGCACGCGTGAGCGACATGACCAGCGTCGCACTCGTAACCGGCTCAAGCCGCGGTATTGGCTTCGAGGTGGCGAAGCAGCTCGCCTCGCGCGACTTCCGCGTGATCGTGACGAGCCGCAGTGAAAAATCCGCGGCCGCTGCGGCGGCGAAAATCGGCCGCGATGCGATCGCGCACGCGCTCGACACCTCCGATGCCGCGTCCATCCGTCAGCTCGCCGCGTGGATCAAACGCGATTTCGGCCAACTCGACGTCGTCGTCAACAACGCCGGAATCCTGCTCGGCGCGACAACGAACATCCTCGATCTATCGCCGGAAACGTTCGAGACGACAATGCGCACCAACGCACTCGGTCCGCTCCTCGTCACGCAGGCCGTCGCGCCGCTCCTTCGCCGCAGCAAATCCGCGCGGGTCGTCAACGTCTCCTCGGGTGCTGGACAGATTTCATCGATGACCAGTTACGCGCCCGCGTACTCGATCTCGAAAGCGGCTCTGAATGCGATCACAGTCATGCTCGCGAACGCGTTGCCGCACGCGCGCGTGAACTGTGTCGATCCCGGATGGGTACGCACAGAGATGGGCGGTCGGAACGCAACGCGCAGCGTCGAAGAGGGCGCCGACACGATCATCTGGCTCGCCACATTGCCGCCGGACGGACCAACCGGCGGCTACTTCCGCGACCGCCGCCCCATCGCATGGTGATGGTAATCTTCGCCGCGTTTTTGCGGAGCTGACGACATGGCCGGACCGATCACTGAGTTCATCCAACACCACTATCGCCACTTCAACGCGGCTGCTCTGCGAGCGGCGGCGGACGACTACATCAAGCACATCGACTCCGGCAACAAGATGCTGGTGACGCTGGCCGGCGCGATGTCGACGGCGGAGTTGGGCATCTCGCTGGCCGAGATGATCCGGCAGGACAAGGTTCACGCGATCAGCTGCACCGGCGCGAACCTCGAGGAGGACATCTTCAATCTCGTCGCGCACGATTGCTACGAGCGCGTGCCGCACTATCGCTACCTTTCTGCGCTCGACGAAAAAGCGCTGCTCGACCGGCACATGAACCGCGTCACCGACACCTGTATCCCCGAGGGGGAGGCGATGCGGCGGATCGAATCGGCGGTGCTGAAGCATTGGGTACAGAAGGACATGGAAGGCCGCCGCCTTTTCCCGCATGAGTTCATGTACGAGATTCTCCGCGACGGCTCGATCTCCGAGTTCTACCAGATCGATCCGAAGCATTCGTGGATGATCGCCGCGGCCGAAAAGAATCTCCCGATGTTCGTTCCCGGATGGGAGGACTCGACCCTCGGCAACATGTACAGCGGCCACTGCATCTCCGGCGACGTGAAGAACGTCCACACGGTCCGCACCGGCGTCGAGTACATGATCGAGCTGGCCGACTTCTACACGAAGACCTCGGAATGCTGCTCGATCGGCTTCTTCCAGATCGGCGGCGGCATCGCCGGCGATTTCCCCATCTGCGTCGTCCCGATGCTGCACCAGGACCTGCAGCGCACCAGCGTCCCGCTCTGGGGCTACTTCTGCCAGATCAGCGACTCGACCACGAGCTTCGGATCGTACTCGGGCGCGGTCCCGAACGAAAAAATCACCTGGGGCAAACTCGGCGTCGACACGCCGAGCCACGTGATCGAGTCGGATGCGTCGATCGTCGCGCCGCTGATCTTCGCGTACGTGCTGGGCATGTAACCCGAGCATCAGCAGCACAGACAAGAGTGTCTGTGCCACATTGACCCTGCCATATCCACAACTGCTGATCCAGGCGAGAGCCGGTGTGGCACAGACACTCTTGTCTGTGCTTTGGCAAGGTGGGCTGCCTGATGTTGCTAACCCTCTGGGCCGAATAACTTTTGGCTGCGCCACGTTCGGATGGCAGCATGCCCCGGAAGCTGTTGATTCTTACTCTCGTCGCACTCCCCGCATTTGCCAGACATCGCGCCGTCGTCGCGTCCGAACCGCTGACGCGCGCGGTAATCGTCCCCACCGCCATTCGCGTCGCGGACCGCGTCACGATCGATCCGGTCGAGCCGCGCCGCCACTGGGAGAACGCGCCGTATCTCGATGGACTCGTCCTGTTCGGCGACGAGCTGCAGCACGAATCGAATGCCGCCGGCACGCGAATGATCGATCGGGCAGCGTCGGTGATTCTCGATAGCGACGACGACATCACGAACCTCTTCTGGGGCGACGGCACAGCGTTTGGGCAAGTCGCGCTAGATCTGTATCGCGTCCTTCCTCCGAGCGATTCGCGGCGTGCGGCGCTGCTGGCGACGCTGTCCGGTCCGATGAGTTTCGCGCAGCACGCCATCCGCGCCACGCCGGAAACCGCGACGCCGCGCGATCCGTGGTGGATCGACGGCGGCTTCGGCACGCGCTACTGGCAGGACGACATGTACATGGTCATTCCGTGGCTGGCGATGAACGGCTCGTCGCGCGACGGCCTGCCGGCGAACGAGCTGTCGCGTAACCTCGCCTACGAATGGATCGAGGCGTATGTCTACGATCATCGTCCGGCATCATCCGATCCGCGCGAGGTTGCCGTTCCGTCCGCCGCGGCGCGCAACGGCTTTTTCCTTTGGGATCCCGATTTCGGTCTCTTTCAACATCAGCCGGAGTGGATCGGAAGCAAGGATGTCTTCTGGGGCCGCGGCAACGGCTGGTCCGCGATCGCCCTGATGCGCGCGG
>DATART010000491.1:0-3793 GCA_036264035.1 Thermoanaerobaculia bacterium
GCACTGCTGCTCGTCACGACCCGCCCCGGGTTAGCAGCCGGGGATCCTTCGCCGTCCTCCGCGACTGCGGCTTCGCCTCCGTCGCTCCGGCGGCTCTGGATGACAGGGCAGGCACTTTTCGTGAAGGCTCATCCGTATGCGTCGCGAATTGCCTTGGAAACCGATCGCGATTCTGACGACGATCTCCACGGTCCTGCTGTCGCTGTTGCTCCTCCCCGCCTGTTGTTGCGTGAAAGGGCCGCTCGCGCCGATCACGCCCGCTGCGGCGCCCGTCATCACACCGATGGGCGCGGGCGCGATGCCGACGCCATCCGAGGCGGCAGCCAAGGTGCCGACACAGGCGCTCATGCGCAACGTCTGGTTTCACATCGATCAGGATGCGTACCTCGATATCCACTCGATGCGCGGCGAGCTCGTTTCGAACACGCCGGGCGCGCCGCTGAACTTCGATAACAAGCTTTCCTTCGTGATGAAGGTCGATACCGGAACGATCGGCTTGAACGCCGCCAGCCTCGACATCCTCATGAATCGCTACATCTTCGGCTATCCCAATCCGCCGCTGCGCAATCTGCACGCGGAGTTCGCGGGAAAGCAACTGAAGCAGAGCGGCATCATCCACAAGGTTGTCGATATCCCATTCACGATGTTCGCGGATGTATCGGTGTCGAACGGTCTGATGCGAATCCATCCGACGAAGCTGGACATCTGCGGCATCAACGGCCTCGGGCTGCTGAAAGCGGTCGGGATGACGATGCAGAAGATGCTGACGCTGCCGAAGGATCGCGGCATCTCGGCCGAGGGGAACGATCTGCTGCTCGATCCGAATCGCGCGCTGCCGCCGCCGAAGGTGGAGCTGACGCTTGTGGCGGTTCGTGTCGAGGGCGATGAGCTGATTCAGGTCTTCGATGCCGGCCGCCATCTGCCGGAGCTCGTCCTGCCGCATCCCGAGGAGAAGAACACGATGTTCTATCGCGGCGGCACGCTGAGGATGGGGAAGCTGCTGATGGTCGACGCCGACATGCAGGTAGCCGACACCGATCCGAGCGACCCGTTCGACTTCGTCATCGATCGTTACAACGAACAGCTGGTGGCGGGATTCACGCGCAATCAGCCCGACTACGGCCTGCTCGTCTTCATGCGCGATTTCAACGACGTCGGGAAGCCGCCGCGTCCGGGCGAGCGCTTGGCGCCGTGAAATGAAAAGGACGGCCTCGTGGGCCGCCCTTGTCGTGTACTGCTGTCTGTACGCGTTATTGCGGGATGGTGACGTTCGCGGCCTGGAGGCCCTTCGGACCCTGCACGAGGTCGAACTCGACCTGCGAGCCCTCGGCCAGTGAACGGAAACCCTTCGACTGGATGGCCGAGAAGTGCACGAACACGTCCTCGCCGCCCTCGGTTGTGATGAAGCCGAAGCCCTTCGCATCATTGAACCATTTGACAGTACCGGTGCTACGCATTCTTGAGACTCTCCTTTGATTTGTTGCCGATGTTTCGTGACGCTGCCTGAGATCCGCAGAGGCGACGATCGTCACTCAACGGCTCGCGTACAGACCAATCACGCCAGGCTCGGACCAACATTGCGAATCTGGAGCCTATTTCCAAAAAGGGCTTACGGGCGGCGACGTCTTATGGCGAGCGCGGCCACAATGCCGACGATCAAAATGCCGCCGCCGAGTTCGGCAGCATGTGACGCGGATGCCTTCTTCGCCGGCTCCAGCGTGACGGCGAGCGCGTCGTGCATCTCGTTCAGCGCCGCAAGATGATCGGGGACTTCGGCGACAGACACCGCGTCTTTCGTCGCTCGCAACGTCGTCGTGACGACCAGATCGCGTCCGCGCGCGACATGCTGCTCGTAATGAAGCGCCGGACTGTCGACGACGCTGTCGTCTTCCTCGACCTGCGCGTTGGCGCCGCCGCGGATGATCAGCCGTTCGGTGACATTGCGCGGGTAGTCGACGGTCAACGGCATCGAGCGGACGAGCGTGTCTGGGCGCGTCAGATGCTGTTCGATGGCGCGCGGATAGTACGTCCACGAGCCGTTCGTCCAGAGATCGCGAATGGCATAGCGCTCGCGCAGAACGATCACGTTGCGCAGCCGGTCGTCGTCGATCAACGGCGCGCCGAGCGGTGCGATGCGCGGGTGGTCGGCGGCGTAGCGATTGAGATGCGTCCTGGCCACGTCCGCGAGCGACTGGCCGGAGAGCTCAGCGCGCATGTCGTCGGCATCGCGGCCGCTGTAGGTGGAGGTGACTGCGAGCGTCATCTGCTGCTTGTCGCTGCTGATGACCTCCTCGACGTTGATGTTCCCATGACTCTGGACGGCAATCTTCGCAAGTGCGTTCGTATCCGGGCGCACGATCAGCGCGCGTTCATCGCTCGGCGTATCGATCGTCGCCAGCGTCCCGCCCTGATCGGAGAGCGTGCCGTCGATCCAATATGTTTTGCCGTCAGCGACGACTTGCGTGATGACGTGATCGAAGAGAAACGGCGACGGGAGGTAGTCGTCGAGATGGCCGCGCAGCTTTGTGTTGACTAACGCCGGATATGCCTCGACGCCGAGCTCGCGCAGCAGCGCGGCCAGGAAGAGCGCTTTGTCCTTGCAATCGCCGTAACGCTGCGACATCACCACCGCCGGCTGCCGCGGTTCATGTGATCCGCGTCCCATCTCGATGCCGAGGTAGCGAATGTCGTCCTGGACGAAACGGATGGCGGCGACGACTTGCTCGTCGCGCGTCCGATTCGATTTGCGGATGTCGCTGGCGATGCCCGCGATCGTATTGCGCGAAGCATCGTCCAATTGGAAGAGCGCGTCGGCCCACTTCGCCACTTCCCTCCACGATCCGTACTCCGTCACTTGCACCACTTCCGACGGCTCGTACCAATCGGGCGTGGAGTCTTCGGCATCGGTCGCAACGACGTTGCGGCGTTCCCAGATCCAGGCGTCGCCGGCGATCTGCGCCGGCGTGCTGACGTGCAGCGGCCGGCCTTTCGGCCAGAGCAGTCGATGCCGCATCAGGCGTGTCGGAATGCGCGTGCTGAAATCGAATTCGTCCGCGTAACGCCCGCCGAGGAGCGGATTCGAGCCTTCGAGCGACCAGGAGTAGTCGATGATGTCGCCGGGCCGCACGTCCTTCAGAAACAGCAACGCGGTGAGCTGGCCGTCGTAAATGCTCTCGCCGGCGTCCGACTCTCTCTCGATGATGCGCACTTCATCGCGCGCCAGTTCGTCGATGCGCTGCTTGCCGCGAAAGACGGCCACGTCGTGGATCACCAGCC
Source organism: Thermoanaerobaculia bacterium (assembly GCA_036264035.1). Taxonomy (GTDB): domain Bacteria; phylum Acidobacteriota; class Thermoanaerobaculia; order Gp7-AA8; family Gp7-AA8; genus JADGNZ01. The sequence continues at coordinate 3,277 of DATART010000491.1, forward strand.
GCTGAAACGACGGATCGAAGTCGATGCTGACCTCCGAGGCATTCTGCACGCCGGCCGAGGTGGCGACGTGATTGACACGGCGAAAGTACTCATCGACATTCGCCCCCGCGACGCGGACCTGGTGGTCGTCGAGCAGCCCTTCGACGCCCGAGCGGACGTTGCTGCTCGCTGCTCGCGCGTCGACGGAAACCGTATCGATCCACGCCGGCGCACGGCGAATCTCGAACTGTCCGGCATCATCCGCGCGGACAGCCGCATGCGCCGAGGCGGCGAGAAGCAGTATGCCGAGGAGGGAACGCATTTTTCGGGCGGAACGTGATCCGGTGTTTTGTTTACTCCTCGCGAGCCTCACCAGCACAGACAGGAGTGTCTGTGCCCAGACGTGTCCTAATTAGCAGAATGCCGTCGCCGGAGGCGACTCGTACGGTAGAGAAGATGGAGTGACCCGCTCGCTCAGTGTACTTTTCGTGGGTTAAGCCAGGAAGGCACAGAGCCACATACAAGGAGGAACGGGTCA
>DATART010000497.1:0-3595 GCA_036264035.1 Thermoanaerobaculia bacterium
CCGGGGTCGAGAAATGTCTCCGCTCCGATGTTTCCGGTGGTCGCTCGCTTCGCTCGGACCGCCGGCTACCGTACGAGTCGCCTCCGGCGACGGCATTCTGCTAATTTGGACACGTCTGGTCTGTGCCACACGCACTCTCGCCTGTAGCAATATTCACCCGAGTTCGGCAGGGCTGGTGTGGCACAGACACTCCTGTCTGTGCTGGCGATGCTCGGGACGGCTGAGAGAATCAACGGTCGTGCTTACGCCGATGCCATCCAGTTCGCGATCACTTCCCCAAGCTCCTCTTCCCTGCCGCTGAAGCCGTGATCGGCATCGTGCATGACCACGATCTCCGCGCGGTCGCTGACGTGTTGCGCGAGGATGGAAACGCAGCGCCGGACGTCGTCGAAGCAGTACTCCTCGCGATCGCCGTAGATGTAGAGCCACGGTTTGCGAATACCGCGAACGTAGCGGAACGGACGGCGCGAGAGCTTCGTCCCGGTCATCGATTCGAAAAACGGGAAGACGTTGTAGTCGCCGTCGGGATTGGCGACGTCGTGCAGCGCGCGCCAGCTGAGCAACGTCTGTCCAGGAATCGGCGGTGTGATCTCGTCGCCGCGTCGCGACTTAATCATCGCCTTCGCCTTCGTCAGCAGCGCGTTGAATTTGCGCGGACCAACCTGCGCGTAGAGCAGGCCGGTGTCGTCGCCGCCGGCGAGGAGTACGTACCGCCTGGCGCGGTTCCGCGGCTTGTAGTGATCGTAGACGGCGATCTTGTTCGCGCCGGTGGAGTGGCCGGCCAGCGTGATGTCACGATAACCGCGGCGCCACAGCTCGCGGATGGCGCCGTCGATGTCGGCCACGCAGTCGCGGATTCGTTCGAATGCGGAGCCGCCGAGCGTGTCGCCGGCGCGGCGGACGATCCCGGAGCCGCGGTTGTTGAAGGGGAAAAATGCGATGCCGTGCGTGACGAAGACAGACGCCAGCAGATTCGTGCGGCGCGATTCGTAAACAGAGGATCCGCCGCCGCCGTGAAGCCACACGATGGCGCGCTTCGATTGGCGTGACGGCTCGTACAGCAGCCCCGCCAGCGCCACGCCATCGGCCGCGTCGAACCTTACGAGGCGGCAGGGTGGCTCGGCACGATCTGCCGCAGGTCGGCGTCCCATCGCCACATCCTTTCGCGCGTCAGGTGCGCGCCGCCGAGCCAGAAGTTGGCGTTGTTGATCTCGATGAAATCGACCGTTCCATCGATCACATGGCGGCCCGCCGGCGTGATGGAGAACAGCGCCTTCGGCGGATTGGCTTTCTCCTCGCCAATGATGGTGATGACCGGCACGGCCACGCTGGCGAGATGCTTCAAATGACGGAGAAACTCGCCGTCGCCGAATCCGAAGCGCGGCGCGTTTCGATCGAACTGCACGAAGAGCGAGACGAAATCGGTAAGACCGCCGTCGATCCCTTCGACGGCGCGGCGTTCCACTTCGCCGAGTCCATTGCGTGTCGACGGAAATCGCGAGGCATGCAGGCGAAGGCCGTCGCGAAGGAATGGAAAATCGGCGACGTCCTGGTCGAGAAATCGATTCAGCGACGTCGGATCGTCCGAGGTGTACGCGCGCCACGCCAGCGACGCCGCGGTCATCATGGCGGGCAGCACGGCCGCGCGCGACTGGAAAAGATTGAAGAGTTCCTCCTCCGACTGCAATCCGAGCGGCTGCGGACACCAGATCAGCGTGATGCGCCGGCACTTCGAGAGCCGCGTGAGGAGATACAGCAGATGCACGAGGCAGAAAAGGTCATGCTCGAACCACAGGACGACTTCCTCCTCCTCGCGCGCCTTGTCGAGGTTCAGCTCCTGCTCGAGCAGGTCGTTGCGGGCGCGCAGCAGACTCTCGCCATGATGTTCCGAGAGAAACAGCGCGCGCTCTTCGACCCACTCATGCAACGGCAGATTCGGACGCACGGGTCCGCCCACGAGCGACTCGCGGTACGGCACATGCCGGCCCGGAACGCCCGCGCGGCGCGCCAGCGATGCCGCGACATCGCCGTTATGGAAGTGAATCATGGGCGCGGATAATAGCGCGCCTTGCTCGCGCCTTTTCTTCTCGCCGCCACGTTGACGCTGACCATCGACAAGTCGCACGCGTTGGCCCGATTCGATCCGAGCAAATCGATCGGCGCGACGATCGACGTCCAGGAGCACGGCGCCACCGAGGAGGTGCTGACGCGGCACAACGTCACGGCGATGCTCTCCGCCGGTTTTCATCCGCTGTCGTACCGGCTGGCGACGGAGCTCGGCACCGAGGCCTGGCACTGGAATCCGCGCGGCAGTTGGAGCGACGCGATTCACCATGAGGGCTACTGGACCTCGGCTGACAATTCGCCGGAGCCGATCGAGACGTCGTACGGCTACCGCCTCCCCCGCCGCGGCAATACCTTCGATCAATCGGGCAACGACGGCTACTCGCGCATCGACGACGGCGATCCGTCGACGTTCTGGAAATCGAATCCCTATTCAACGTCCCCTCAATGGCTTTTCGCCGACCTCGGCGCAACGCAATCCGTCGATGCGATGACGATCAGTTGGTCAACGCCGTACGCCGCCGATTACGACATCGAGTTCTGGACCGGCGACGACGCCGTGAACAATCCGCGCGGCGGAACGTGGAAGACGCTGGCTGCCGTTCGCGGCGCAAACGGCGGCACGGTCACCACGCCCTTCCCCTCCACCTCGGCGCGCTACATCCGCGTGCTGATGACGCATTCGTGCTGCGCCGCAACCGGCGACTGGCGCGATCGCGCCGGCTTCGCGGTCGACGAAATCGCCATCGAACGCGGCAACGTCGATCTCGTACGCCACGGCAAATCGAACAAGACACAAACGGTGATCTGGGTTTCGTCCAACGATCCATGGCATCGCGCCTCGGACATCGATCTCGATATGGAGCAACCCGGTCTCGACCGCGTCGTCGCCAGCGGCCTCACGCGCGGCTTACCGATGCTGACACCTGTCGCCGTGCTGTACGGAACCCCCGACGATGCCGCCGCCGAAATCCGCTTTCTCGGCAAGCGCAAGTACGACGTGACGCAGATCGAAATGGGCGAGGAGCCGGACGGCCAGCTATGCCAACCGGAGATCTACGCGGAGCTGTACATCCTCTTCGCCGGCGCCATTCATAAGATTGATCCGAAACTGCAACTCGGCGGTCCGGCGCTGCAATCGACGCGCGACTACACCGCCTTCTGGCCCGACGCGCGCGGACGCACGTCGTGGATGGGACGCTTCCTCGACGCGCTCCGAACGAGCAACCACCTCACCGACTTCGCTTTCTTCTCCTTCGAGTGGTATCCGTTCGACAACGTCTGCGGCGACGTGCAGCAGCAGCTCGCGGAAACACGCGACGTGCTGCACGGCGTCCTCGCGCAATACCGCGCCGACGGCGTTCCCACGTCGATCCCGTGGCTGGCGACCGAGTACGGCTGGTCGTCGTACGCTGCGCAAGCCGAGGTCGATCTGCCCGGAGCGATATTCAACGCGGAGTTCGTCGCGGATTTTCTCGCCGAAGGGGGCGCCGGCGCGTACTTTTACGGGCTCGAGCCCGACACGATCTTC
>DATART010000011.1:0-4070 GCA_036264035.1 Thermoanaerobaculia bacterium
CGCGATGAACGACGACATCCTCACGATGATGTCGGCTGCGCGCGGCTTTTCGCTCTCGCCGCAGACTCAGTTTCTGCAGCAGTACGACGAAGCCCAACGCGATTTCCGGAAGTCCGCCGCGAACGCCTCGCAACTCGCCACCGATTCTGCCGACGTTCAGCGGATTGCCGCGATGCGAAAGAACTTCATCGATATCAGCCAGCTTACGAAGAGCGAAATCGACGCTGCCCGCGAAGGACGTGACGGCAACGCCAAGGAGTTCATGCTGGAGGCGTCGCGCGTTCACCGTTTGGCGCCCGACCTTGCCGGCGCCATGGCCGACGAGCATGAACGCGAGGAGCGGCGCGACCTGGAGCGCATCACCGGCATGCGCGCCGGTCTGACGCTGCTGATGGTCGTCGTCAGCGCCATCATCATCATCCTGGCCGCGTATCTGATCTGGCGCATCCAGCAGTCGCTGCTGTCCTCCGTCGACCGGCAGGTGCGGCGCACCGAAACGATGATCGCCGGCATGTCCGACGGCGTCATGCTCGTCGATGCGGAAGGCAAGACGGCGTATCTGAATCCTGCCGCGAAGAGTCTGTTGGGACGCGCCGACATCGGCGTACCGATCTTCAGGCATGCCGAGGCGTATGGACTGCTGAATGATGCCGGGGAACCGGTCGATGCCAAGGAACTGCCGGCGGCGCGCGCTCTTTCAACCGGCCGGTCTGTTCGCGACGTCACCATGGGCATCAAGCGTGAGGGCCGGCGGATCGCCATCTCCATGAGCGCCACGCCGTTGCACGAGGACGAGAAAATCTCCGGCGTCATCGTCACCTTCCGCGACATCACCGAACGCCGCCAGCTCGAGGAAGAGATGCAGGTGCAAGCTGAGCGCGCGCAGATTCTCGCCGACGCCGGAGCCTTCTTCTCCAGCAACATCGATCCGGTCTGGGTCACGCAGGCCATCGCCGAGCGCGTAGCGGAAGTCCTCGGCGACTGGGCCGCGGTCATCCTCAAATCGTCCGACTCCACCGAGCTGCGCGTCGCCTCGATCTACCACCGCGAGATGGCCTCGCTTGGACTGGCCTGGTCGTACATCTATCGCCAACCGCTCGTCGTCGGCGAAGGGATCATCGGCCAGGTCGTGAGCACCGGCTATCCGTCGCTCACGCAAAACCTCGGCGCGTCGGAAACGACCGCACCGGGATTGGAAGGCGGCTACCACGCCGCGCCGATGAAGCTGGCCTCGCTGCTCATCCTCCCGTTGCGCACGCGCCGCGAGATGCTCGGCGCGCTCGTCATCGCCGCGAACGATCCTGACCGCGCCATGAACGACGAGAAACTGCCGCTCGCCGAAATCCTCGCCGAACGCGCCGCGCTCGCGATTGAAAACGCCAAGCTCTACACCGAGCAGGTGGATGCGCGCCGCAAAGTGGAAGACCTCTCGCGGCTCAAGGACGAATTTCTTTCCATCGCCTCGCACGAGCTGCGCACGCCGGTCACGTCGATCAAGGGCTACACGCAACTGGCGAAGACTCTGATCCGCGAGAACGATCTCTCGACCTCGGAGGAGTACCTCGACATCGCGCTCGATCAGATCGACCGCATGTCACGCCTGATCCTCGAGCTGCTCGACGTGTCGCGCATCGAGACCGGCCGTCTGGAGATTCGCCGCGAGCCGATTCCGTGGACGACCTTCGTCAACGACGTCGTCCATCGGCATCACACCGCCGTCAGCGACCGCCGTTTCCAACTCAATCTCCCCGTCGGCCACAAGCGCGTCCTCGGCGATCGTGATCGGTTGGAGCAGGTGCTCGGCAATCTGATGGAGAACGCCGTGAAGTACTCGCCGGACGGCAGCGAGATCCTCGTCACCGTGGAAGACCGCGGCGACCAGCTCGTGACCTCGGTCGCGGATCGCGGCATCGGCATTCCGAGCGACGAGTTGGGACAAGTTTTCGAGCGCTTCCACCGTGGGCGGCAGGTGTCGTCGACGAACTACGGCGGCCTCGGCCTCGGCCTCTACATCACGAAGCAGATCGTGGAACGCCACAACGGCACGATCTGGGTGGAAAGCCGCGAAGGGCAGGGGACAACGTTCTCGTTCTCGCTGCCGGTCGCAACGGTGGCTGAACAACCTCCCGCGCCCGCGGCCGCCGAACCGGAGCCGGTCTCCGCCTGAATTTTCATCGCGCCCGGCCGGTTTGGGCGACGGATGCGGCGGTTTCTGCTCTCCCTCACTTTTCTCTTTCTCGCGGCCGCCGTTCACGCGCAGGATCTCCGGCTCGACTACGAGCGCGAGTCGCTCCTCGGCACGTATCGTCACTACACACAGTACGTGAACGGACTGCCGGTGCTCGGCGGCGAAGTGATCGAGCGCGTGGCGCACGATGGAAGCGTGCGCGAGCTGCATCGCGCCATCGCTACGCCATCGCCGAAGCGAGCGCTGATCGCGAAGAGCGCCGCGGTCGCTGCCGCGCCGCCGGGCGATTTGCGTGACGCGCAACTCGTCGCTGTCAATGTGGGCGGCGAAGCGCGGCCGGCCTGGCGCGTCGTCGTCGAAGAGAAGCCGCACGAACCGGTCGCGCACTACATCGACGCCGCGACCGGCACGCTCCTCGTTTCGCAGCCGCTGTTCGCGCAGGTAACCGCGAAAGGCCGCGTCTTCGATACCAATCCGGTCGCGAAGCTGAATGATCCGTCGCTTCGCGATCAGAACAATTCCGCCGCGGCGGTGCCTGAAGCCGCGTACTCGCTGGTCGATCTGCTCGAGCTCAATCCCACCGGCATGCTGACCGGTCCGAACGTGCAGATCGCCGACAGCGACCCGCCATCAACGCTGCACGCGGACGCCGCGCAGCCGCTGCTTTTCGACCGCAGCCAGCCGCAGTTCGAAGAGGTCAACGTTTACTTCCAGATCGACCGCAGCCAGCGCTACATGCAGTCGCTCGGCTACACAGGCGCGCGGCGCATCGTCGGCTACGCCATCCCGGTCGATCCGCACGCGCTGAACGGCTCCGACAATTCGCTGTACGTCGGCGGCAACGTTCCCGGCCAGGGGAAGCTCTACTTCGGCGACGGCGGCGTCGATGACGCGGAAGATCCCGACATCGTGCTGCATGAATTCTTTCACTCCGTGCAGGACTGGATCGCGCCGTCGGCATTTTTTGGAGCGTCATCCAGCCAGTCGCGCGCGATGGCGGAAGGGTTCAGCGACTACTGGGCCTACTCGTCGAACTACGAGGCCGGCCTGGGAAGCGGCCGTGATCCGTACTGCCTCGCCGATTGGGATGCGCGCTGCGCCGGCGACGACTCGAGTCAGAACTGCGGCTATCCGGCGGGTGCCGATTGCCTTCGCCGCGTCGACAGCGTGAAGACGATGAATGACTTCATCAACTCCGATATCTCGGGGACGGAACATAAGAACGGAGAGATCTGGTCGTCCGCGCTGCGCGAGATTTTCGATGCGCTGGTGCGCCGCCACGGCGTGACCGAGGGGCGGCACACGGCCGATACGCTCGTGTTGGAATCGATGTTCGGCGCGCCGTCCGATCCGAAATACGCAGGCATCGCGCGAACGCTGCTCGACGCCGACCGTGCCCTCAATGGCGGCACTCATACGGTCACGATCTGCTCCGCATTCACCGCGCGCCTGATCCTGGGCGCGAGCGATTGCGGCTCCGCTCCACGCGGCGAAGTGACGTTGTTCCAATCGCCGCAGCAGGGCCTTGTCATTCCTGACAATTCACCGGCAGGCGTCACTTCGACGTTCGATATCACCGACAGCCGCGCCATCGACCGGCTGGCCGTCAACGTCAATATCGTTCACCCCTCTCGCGGCGATCTTCAGATTCTGCTCACCGCGCCGGACGGGACTACCGTGATTCTGCAGAACCAGTCCACGGATCACGCACCGTTCACGCAGGTGACGTACGGCGTCGACGCCGATGCCGCCGAACGGCTGGATGTTTTTCACGGACGCGCGGCGAATGGACGCTGGACGCTGACCGTCAAAGATCTTCAGGCGCCGAACGCCGGCACGCTGCTCTCGTGGTCGCTCGCCATCACGTTCGCCGGCGACGTTC
>DATART010000041.1:0-14971 GCA_036264035.1 Thermoanaerobaculia bacterium
TTCGGAACCGCCGTTGTGCTCGAGGACGCGCAGCCCGTTCCAATCGTAGACAGCCCAGCCGAGTGCGTACGACGTCGTCGGACTGACCGCGATCAGCGGAGTGGTGATCTCGTGGAACATGGCCGGCGAGATGAACTGCTGTCCGTCGATACGCCCGCCATTCGTGAGCATGCGCAGCCACCGCGTCATGTCGCGCGCGCTGGAGGCGATCGCGCCGCCGGGCGCGAGCGCGGTCAGGCTCTTCGGCGGCGGAACGGCGCGATACGACTTGTCGAAAACGTAGCCGGTGGCGTGATCGGGCGACTGCGACATGTCGCTGATGATGTCCACGCTCGACGTCATCCCCAGCGGCTTGAAAATGTCGTTGGCGATGACCTCCTCCCACGTGGAGTGGTTGACGCGTCCGGCAATCTCACCGGCGGCGGCATACATCGCGTTCGAGTATTGGAACTTTGTTCGGAACGGTACCGCCGGCTTCGCCGACGTCGCCGCGCGGATGTACTCCTCGCGCGTGAGCACGCCCGGCTCGGCGGCGAGATCGGCGTACGCCTTGAGACCGGTGCGATGGCTGAGCATGTCGCGGATCGTGATCTTCGAGTCGGCTTCGGGATCGGCGAGCTTGAGATACGGCAGGAACTTGCGCGGGTGATCGTCGAGCGAGAGGAGTCCGCGATCGGCGCTGCGCGCGATTTCCATCGACGTGAACGCCTTCGTGCACGAGCCGATCGGGAAGAGCGTGTCCGGCGTGACCGGGAGGTTGTGCTCGATGTCGCGCAGGCCGATCGGCTGCATGTAGATGACGCGGTCATCGTGCACGATGGCCAGCACCGCGCCCGGGATGTGCTGGCTCCGCATCTGCTCGCCCAGGATCCGTTGAATTTCGGCGTCCGGCTTCTGCGCCGTTGCGCAACCCCAGACAAAGAGAGAAAGAACAGCGAGGACGAACCGGCGAGGCATCCGCCGTTGTACGCACTACCGCCGCAGTTGTTTAGAGTGCTCGCGTGGCAATGCTCGACATCCTCTACGAAGACGAAGCTCTCCTCTTCGTCAACAAACCGGCCGGCATCGTCGTACAACGGGGGTATGACGCGGAGGAGCCGGTGCTGCTGGAAGCCGCGATGGAGTACACACAGCCGCTGTTCCTGATGCAGAGGCTTGATCGCGGCACGAGCGGCGTGATGTTTTTCTCGAAGCTGGCCTCGATCAATGCGAATCTCACGCGGCAGTTCGAGCAGAAGCGCATCCGCAAACGCTACATCGCGATTTGCGAAGGTGAGCTCGGCCAGCGGCAGACCATCGATGCGCCGCTCATCCGCATCGGACCGATTTCGTTCGGCGCCGGCGACGGCGGCAAGCGCGCGATCACGATCGTCACCCCGCTGCGCGCCACGCCGCGCGGCTCGCTCGTCGGTATCGATCTGATGACCGGACGCACGCACCAGATCCGCGTTCACCTGGCGGCGATCGGTCATCCGCTGGCGGGCGATTGGCTCTACGGGCAGCGCAATGAGGCGCGTCCGATGCTGCACGCGCGGGAGCTTTCGATGACGCATCCGTTGAGAAATGAGCCACTTCGCGTCGTCGCGGCCATTCCTGACGACTTCCGCGAGGTCGCCGCGGCACGCGGCATCGTGTCCCGGAGCGAGGACATCATGACCCTTTGCGAGTCCAGCTAAGTCATTGAATCTGCTAGAATAATGACTCGCCGTACCCCGTTATCCGAAGCACTGGAGATCACCATGAGACTCTCGATGAAGTTCGCAGCCCTGCTCCTGTTCGTTCCGCTGGTCGCGTCCGCGCAGTTCCGCGATCTCGACACGGCGATGTCGAATCTGAAGCGCGGCTTCAGCAGCGGCGACCCTCAGGCGATCGTCGCCGGCATGGCCTCGGGCGACAAGGTGATGCTGCAGTTCCCCGGTCTCATCGACCAGAGCGATTTCTTCGGCCGCGATCAGGCCGCGTATCTCCTCGACGGCCTGTTCAACAAGGTGAAGCCGACGGCGTTCGAAGAACAGAAGGCCGTGAAGAGCACCGCCGAACAGCAGTACCACATCACCGGCACGTGGACGATTCAGAACGCCGGCAAGGCGGAAACGCGCGAGCTGTACATCACTCTGAAGCAGAAGGGCGACAGCTGGTCGGTAGTTTCGATCCGGTCGGCGGGAAAGTAAGCTCACCGTTGTGCGGCCTGACGTCTCACGGGTAGCCAACACGACCGCCGCGCGCGCCGCGGCGGTCTTTCTTTTGCTCGCCGGCCTGACGTGGCTGACCGTGCAGTTGCTGGTCGCGCAGATGAGCCGCGACTTCGATGCGAAGTCGGCCCGGCATCTCGGCCGCGAAGTCGAGGACATTCGCGGCGATATTGCGCGCACGGAGTCACGCCTCGATGCTGCCGTCGAACGCGTGGCGGCGAAGCTGACGGCGAATCCGGCGGCGTCGCGCGCGGCAATGTTCGCCATGTTGCGCGGCGAAGCGAACGGCCTTCGCCAGGGCATCCGCATCGTGGCGCCGAACGGCGACGCCATCGCGTGGTGGGGCGAAGACTTGCGCACTCCGGGCGCGACCAGTTTCGAATTCGACGCTACGAATCTCTACATCGTCCGCGCGCGGCCGCTGCCGAATCCGGCCGTGTCGGTGCAGGCCTTTGAGCGCGTTCCCAATCAGCCGAAGCTGCCCGGACTCTTCGATCTCGATGACGACGACTGGGTGAGCGGCACGATGTTCCACGCCGGCGCGCTGCGGCAGGAAAAAGGCTCGCTCCGTTTCATCCTGGAGCGGCGTCCGTCAGCGACGCTCTGGATCGACGTGACTCCGCGTTCGCGCGCCGAAGTCGTCGACGCGGCACGGACGATCGGGAACGACATTGCGGCGGTGTTGCTGGCGATGGGCGCGCTGGCATTGTTGGGCGCGATTCGAACGACCGCGTGGGGTGCGCATCCGCTCGCTACGATCCTTCTCGTTCTCGCCGCGCGCGTGGCCCTGCTGCCGATTCGCGTCGATCAGGATCCGTGGCAGATTTTCCGGTTCGATCTCTTCGCCTCGCGGATGCTAGGTCCGTTCAGCCGCTCGCCGTTCGATCTGCTCGCCAGCGCCGCCGCGATTCTGGCGATCATCATCGCGCTGACGAAAGTCCGCCGCCGCTCGATGGTCGTACAGATCGGGCGAACAGTCGTCGCAATCATCGCGGCGGGCGGCTACATGCTGCTGGTTCGAAACCTCGTCGACAACACGCGCATCTCGACGCTACCCGATCACATCCTCCCCGTCTCCGCGGCGCAGGGCGTGCTCCTCGCCGCACTGCTGCTGTTCGGCTTCGCGCTCATCCAGATCACGCGCCATGAGTCGCCGCGCATCGCAACGCTCCTCGGCATCCTCATCATCGCCATCCCGATCATCGTCGCCGCCATCAACCTCGGCTACACACCGAAACGCGCGTTTCTCTCGATTGCCGGGGGCGTCGTGCTCTCGCTGCTTCTGCACGCGCTGACGGCGAACTTCACGTTGCGTGCGCTCGGCAGCGCGCTGCTGCTTGTGATGATCGTCTATATGCCGCTGAGCCTTTTCGAGCGCTCCAGCGCGCGGCATTTCATCGCCGACACGTATGCACCGCTGGTCGTCGGCGAAGCGGGCCAGCTTCGCGCGATGATCGAGGACACGCTCCACAACGAGTTCTCGACGATGGAACTGAGCACGATGCTTCCGGACGACTACCGGAAGATGAACCTCGAGGACCTTGCCTATGCGCTGTGGCTGCGGAGTGATCTCTCGAAATGGCGCGTGCCGGCGGTCATCACGGTGCACGACATCTTCGACCATCCGCTGAGCCGTTTCGGCGTCGGGCTGCCGCAGTTCAGCGAGCGGCGGCGCGAGCCGGGAGGCGAGGTGCTGCAGATCGGCAGCGTGACGCGGGTGCTGCTGCATCACGATTTCGACCTCACCATCGGCGGAATTCCGGTGGCCGAGGGAAGCGTGCATGTCGTGAATCCCGCGGACCCGGGCGCGACGACGTTCGCCGACGTCTACCGCGACTTTTTCGAGCCGTCGTTCGACGCGACGGTCACCGGCCTGCGGCCGCAACGCGAGATCGTCGTCTACGATCGCGACGGCAATCCACATGGGACGCCGACGGTGCGATTGCCGCAGAATCCCGCGTCGTATTTCGCGGCGCTGAAGCCGGCCAGCGGCATCTGGATCGAGGAGAACGAAGGCGCGGGATCAGCGGTCTACGTGCGCCGCACCGAGGACGCGCTGTACGCATTTCCGCTGCAGGTGCCGACGCGCGGACAACAGGTGCGACGCGCAGGCGGCGTGGCGGTCTGGGCGATCGCGTTCGTGCTCGTCGTGATCGTGTTGCGCTCGCTGCCGGTCATCGCGTCGGTGATTCGCCGCGCGCCGCGCAATCTCGACTTCCGCACGCGCACCTCGCTCTACCTCACCGCAGTGGTGATCCTGCCGCTGATCGTCTTCGTGCTCTTCGTACGTGCCTACCTCGCCAATCGGCTCGAAGCGGAGTACCTCGACCGAGGACAGACGGCGCTCAATGCGGCGGAGCGCGTCATCGAGGATTACCTCGCTTCGACCACGTCGACCGCGCATCCGGAGCAGGTGCTCGACGACGACGTCCTGAGCTGGCTGGCGCGCGTGATCGGGCACGATCTGCATCTCTACCGCGACGACAAACTGATCGCCTCCAGCCGCCGCGATCTCTTCGCCGCGCGCGTCGAGTCGCAGCGGCTGCCCGGCGACGTCTACGCGAACATCGTCGTCGGCGGCCGGCAACTCGCCATCCGCAATTCGGGGCCGGCGCAGTTCATCGAGCTGTACTCGCCGATCAACCTCGTGCGCGGCCAGAACTACACGATGGCGCTTCCGCTGATCGTACAGGGCCGCCAGATCGAGGCGCAGGTGAATGACCTCGCAACGACGATTTACATGCTGCTGATCTTCATCATCCTCGCGGCGATTTTCGTCGCATACATCGCCGCGCGCAGCGTGACACAGCCCGTGCAGGCGCTCGTGGCGGGATCGCGCGCCGTCGCCCGCGGCGATTTCGACATGGATCTCCGCGTCCCATCCGATCCGGACCTCGGCCTCCTCGTGACAACGTTTCGCGACATGGCGCGATCGATCCGCCGGCAGCAGAACGATCTCCGCCACGAACGCGACCGCCTGCAGACGCTGCTCGAAAACATCAACGCGGCCGTGGTCGTGCTGGACGGCGCGATGCAGGTGTCGGGTACGAATGCCGGCGCGCGCAGGCTCTTCGGCGAGTCGATCGAGTTTCACGACGAGGTGCGCGACTTTCTGGCTACGCATGAACGCGGACGCGCCGAGGCGAAGGAGATCGAATTGAATGTGGACGGCAACGCGCGCACGTTCCGCGTCTCCGTCGTGCCGCTGCCCGGCAGCGATGAAGAGATGCTGATCGCCGAGGACGTGACCGAGATCCTGCGATCGAATCGCCTGGAAGCGTGGGGCGAGATGGCGCGGCAGGTCGCGCACGAAATCAAAAATCCGCTGACGCCGATCCAGCTCACCGCCGAGCATCTGCGCGCAGTCGCCTCGAACAACGATCCGAATCTTTCCAAAGTCGTGATGGCGGCAGTCGACAACATCCTCCGCCAGGTGGTGACGCTGCGCGAAACGTCGAAGGAGTTCAGCGACTACGCGTCGCTGCGCACGGTGCAGCGCAAGCCGGTCAAGCTGCGGCATCTGCTCGAGGAAATCGCGTCGAGCTACGCCGCAAGCGGCGAGCGCGGCATCGCCTTCCGCGCCGACATCGCGCCGTCGACTCCGGAGACGTTCTCCGGCGACGCGCGCCTTCTCCGCGGCGCGATCGCGAACCTGATCGAGAACGCGTTCCAGGCCGCGCCCGGCGGCGAGGTGCGACTGGCCAGCTATGGCGTCGATTCGAAGGTGGTCGTTTCCGTCGACGACAACGGCCCCGGAGTCGCTCCCGAACTGTTGCCGAAGATCTTCGATCCCTACTTCTCCACAAAATCCTCCGGCACCGGCCTCGGATTGGCCATCACCCGCAAAGCGGTCGAAGAGCACGGCGGCTCCGTGCACGCCGAGAATCTCAATCCCGGCTTCCGCATATCATTGGAGCTCCCGGTTCGCTGACATGATGGAAGTCGACGACGCACTCCCCGAGTCTGATCTGATCAAACGAGGCATGCGCGATCTCGCCGCCGGCACGGACTCAATCGAGTCCCTGCTGATACAGATTGGCGCGCCGCGTCTGCGTCGCATTGGCTTCGACGTTCCTGACGACGACAATCCGGAGTTTCCTGAGGATCGGCTCTACGCGAAGCTAGCGGAAGAAGATTCGGACACGGCGCATGATCGTTACAACGCGCTGATCCGAAGGCTGGTCAGCTTCGAGAGCGCAGCGGAACGGCTCGCGTTCCCCGCTCTACAATAGCCGCCGCATGGCGCAGGCGCTTCCTTACATTCTCATCATCGCCGCGTATCTGATCGGATCGATCCCGTTCAGTTTTCTCGTGGTGAAGGTTGTGGCCGGGGCCGACATTCGCGCGCACGGCAGCCGGAACGTCGGGGCGACGAACGTGGCGCGGAACTTCGGGAAGATGCCGGGGATCGTCGCGCTGTTGCTCGATATCGCCAAGGGTTACGCGGCCGTCGCGCTGGCGCGCTGGATCGTGAACCGGCCTGAGTGGCCGTACGCCGCCGACAGCGCAAATGCAACTCCGCTTTACTCGATGTCGCTGTGGATCGCGCTGGCCGCGCTGATCGCCGTGCTGGCGCACATGTATCCCGTTTGGCTGCGCTTCCATGGCGGCAAGGGCGTGGCCACGGCGACCGGAGCGTTTCTGGCGCTCGATCCGATCGCGCTCGCTGCCGGCATGATCGTGTTTTTGATCGTGATCCTGGCGACGCGTTTCGTATCGCTCGCATCGATCCTCAGCGCTGCGTCGATTCCGATTTTTCTTCGCTTCCTGGTGCATGCATCGTTCTGGACCATCATCATCAGTACCGTGATCGCGGTGGCCATCATCCTCAAACACCACTCCAACATCGCGCGGCTGGCGCAGGGTTCGGAGCGGCGGCTCGGCGAGCGCAATCCACGATGAAGATCTCGATCATCGGCGCCGGCTCGTTCGGCACTGCAATGGCCGCGGTGGCGGCGAGCTGCGGCAACAACGTCGTGCTCTGGGCGCACGATCCAAACGTCGCGGCTGAGATCGAACAGACGCGCCGCAATCCCATTTACTTGCAGAGCATCGCGCTGGACGGACGCGTGCGGGCCACGAGCTCGCTCGCGGAAGCTGCCGGGTTCAGCGACGTGCTGTTCATGATCGTACCGAGCCATCACTACCGCAGTGTGCTCGCGCAGATTCGTCCGCACCTTACCAGCGGCGTCGCCATCGTCAGCGGGACGAAGGGAATCGAAAACGACACGCTGCAGCGGATGTCCGAGGTCACGGCGTCCGAGTTGGACGGCGCCTTACGCGCATTTGCCGTACTATCCGGGCCGACCTTCGCGCTCGAGGCGGCGCGTGGCGATCCAACGGCGGCGGTCGTCGCCTCGCTCGATCAGGCGCTTGCCGAGCAGGTGCAGCAGGCCATGTCGTCGCCGGCGTTCCGCGTCTACAACTCGCACGATGTGGCAGGCGTGGAGCTGGCCGGCGCGCTGAAGAATGTCATCGCCATCGCCGCCGGCGTGATCGAAGGTCTCGGCCTCGGCTCCAACACGACCGCGGCGTTGATCACTCGCGGCCTGCACGAGATGACGAAGCTAGCTGTGGCCCTCGGCGGACGCATCGAAACGCTGGCCGGCCTGGCCGGCATGGGCGATCTCGTGTTGACGTGTACCGGTTCTCTCTCGCGCAATCGCAGCGTCGGCGTGGCACTCGGACGCGGGAAGCCCCTCGCGGAAATCCTGGCGGAGTCGCGCGCCGTGGCCGAGGGCGTGCGGACTTCCAAGGCGGCGAAAGAGCTCGCAGACCGTCACGAAATCGACATGCCGATCACTGCCGAGATGTATCGCGTGCTTCACGAAGGGGAATCGCCGAGGGCGGCACTGCAGAGGCTGATGACGCGATCGCTGAAGTCCGAAATGACACGCTAACCCATTACACAACAGTGACTTACATCTGGCTTTCGCCTTGCAATTAACAGGACAGGAGGCCGATATGCTGCACTTTCTGAAGAAGCTGCTGATGTTCCGCGTGGGGCAGAAAGCAACACGCGGCGTCGCGCGCTCGATCGGACTCGGCAAGATCGCTACGATCGTCGGTTTGATCGGCGGTTACAAGCACATGCGCAAACACGCCTGAGGGATTGAGTGCGGCGGATAACCGCCGCACTCCATTCGTCGTTACAGCGGCGGTTTTTGCTTTTGTGTCATCGCCTCGGGCGGCACCGGCTTCCCACTCTGAATCGTCTCGTTTTCCAGAGCCGGCGGATCGGTGTAGACGCCTTCCGCGGTATCGCCCTCACTGCGCGCGGCGGCAAGGCCGGCGGCGGTCCTTTTCTGCTGCGCTAACTTCCGGGCGGCGTCGGCCGCGGCAGCCGCTTCGGCGCGGGCCTGCCGCGCCTGCATGGACAACTGATCCATCGTCGGCACGGTGGACGGCTGGCTCGGAAGCGTCGTCTGCGCCGCGGGAGTCGTCGTCGTGAAGTGTCCGCCGACGTGCACCAGCGTTTCGTTCGTGATGACCTGTCCCGGCTTCTTGTTCAGGCGATTCGTGGCCTTAGCCGCGCGGACGAGTGGCGAATCCGTAGTGCCCGTACCCACTGCTGCCGAAGAAAGAAGCTTCTCGCCGTGTGCGGTCGGCGGCGCCGTGTCTGTGGTTTGCGGTTGGGCCGCATAAAGGGAAAGCGCGGCAAACGCCAGGCAACTGCTGATAGCAATCCGTTTCATTCTGAGCCTCCGGTTTAGAGGTTCAATGTTACGCTTCACCGGCCAAATTTCATGAGCGCCCCAAATCTTGCATTTTGCGGGTCTGAATGACACCCGAGCTGCTGCTCCAGAAGTTCGGATATCTGGCTGTCTTCGTCGGGACCTTCCTCGAAGGAGAGACGATCCTCGTGATGGCCGGCTTTTTTGCCGAGCGCGGCTATTTGAAATTGCCACTGGTGGTCATCACTGCATGCGCCGGCGCCTATGTCGGTCACGTTTTCTGGTTCTTTCTCGGCCGGAAGCAGGGCGTCAAACTGCTGGACAGGTTTCCACGGATGAAGCGGCATTTCGGCAAAGGAATCCGGCTATTCGAACGCTACGGCGCGCCGGCGATCTTCATCACACAATGGCTTTACGGACTGCGTATCACCTGCGCCGTGATCATCGGCATCTCGAAGGTGTCGACGATCAAGTTCCTCATCTACGAGGCGCTGACGTGCATTGTCTGGGCGATCGTCATCGGCACAGCGGGCTACTACTTCGGCCGCGCGGTCGAGCGCGTCCTCGGGCGCGCGGCGCACATCGAGAAGTACGGCCTGCTCGTCCTGCTCGTCGCCGGAATCGGAATCTGGGCCTACCACCGCTGGAAAGAGAAGCGCGAAGACGCTGCTGACGCTACGCCGCCGCCTTAGACCGTTCGAAACGATCTTTCATCGACGCGCCCACGAGCCACGCCGCGCAGAGGCCGACCATCAGCACCGAGATCCATTTCCCGTAGACGCCGACCGGCGAGTAAGGCTCGGTGGCGTTGTGAATGGCCTCGCTCCATTTGCCCAGCATTTCGGCCTCGGAGAACTCGTGGATCGAGTAGAAGAGGATCTGAACGGTGAAGAGCAGCAGGAAGAGTCCCGTCACCTGGAAGAAGCGCTTGACGTCGATGCGGTGGCCGTAGTGCGCCCACGCCCACGACATTGCAGCTGCTGCAGCGATGCCGAGGAGCGAGCCGAGGATGAAGCGGCTGTTGCGGACCTGGATCAGCATCAGCGCCGTTTCCATCCCTTCCCGAGTCACCATCAGCACGGTGAAGAAGAAGACCCCGGCCACAGCCATGAGACGCGACGCCGGCGACGAGTAGACGTCGAGCCGCCGTTCCATGTCGCCCTTCATTTTCGGCGCGGTGCGCCAGACGTGGACGACGAACGACGCCACGAGCACCGCGGCCACGAGTCCGAGGACGCCTTCCCAGAACGACTGATTGACGCGCATCAGCCACCAGCCCAGACCGAAGCTGGCGATGACCGAGGCCACGATGCCGGCGTAGACGGCGGGCCGAAGCCAGTCGCGGCCGGTCTTGCGCAGGAAGGCGAAAATGATGGCGACGCTGAGAAAGGCTTCGAAGCCTTCGCGGAAAACGATGATGAGAGCAGGAATCATAAGTTGGTCATTTGCGGAGCTTCATCGCCCCTTCGCCGATCGTCATGACGCGATCGGGTGAGGCGGGCTGCTCCCCTTTCCGGTGGCAGGAATCGCAGACGCCGAGGATCTGCAGGTTGTGAAACGTGGGAGTGAATTTTTTGCGCGCGCAGATGTCGAGCTGGCGCTGCTCGAGCTCGGGATCGTTGAATTCGATGACGGATCCGCAGGCGGTGCAGATCAGGTGATCGTGATGCGAATCGCCGCGGACGTGCTCGTAGTGGTAGTGCTCCTCGCCGAGGTGAACACGCCGCACGAGGCCTGATTTCACGAGCAGCTCGAGGGTCCGGTAAACCGTAGCCCGGGAGATCTTCACGCTCTTCTGCTTCATCTTGAAGAGCAGCTCGTCAGCCTCGAAGTGGTAGTGCGTCGAAAAGATCTCGCGCACGAGCGAGGTTCGCTCCTGCGTCAGCTTCTGCCCCTGACGGGCCAGGAAGTCCTGGAATCGGGTGATCTCTCGTTCGACTGTGGGCATGATTGAAGTTGAGACTAAGTCTCAGTCGCGGAGAACAGTCTATGGGCGGGGATATTTCGTGTCAATCCCCGTGCTGCCGCTCTAAACCTCGCGCACCGTGATCATCCGCACGGCGTCGACGATGTCGCTCGTCGACAGCGGCTTCAGCATGACGTCGGCCACGCCCGCCTTTTGGAACGCGCTGTCGAGTTGGACGAGCGTGTCGTCTGTCATCAGCACGATCGGAACGGGGCGAAGGCGCTCGTCGCGCTGGACGATGCGTACGAAGCCGAGGCCGTCTGCGACGAGCTCTTCGCCGGCTTCGGACGGCAGCTCGAAGCCGCCACGGATTTTCGCGTCGAGAAAAATCATCGCAGGCGTTTGTTCGAAGGCGAGGTTAACGCCCTCGCGCGCGTTGCTGGTGGCCAGCACGCGATATCCCTCGGCTTGGAGGACGCCGCTGAGGAAGGAGAGCGCCTGCAGATCGTGCTCGATGACGAGCACGGTGATCCGCTTCGACGCACTGCGCGTCGTGCTCGCGGCTTTCAGCATCCCGTCGATCCGGTCGAGTAGCTCGCGCGCGCTGATGGGACGGTCGGAAACTTTCTTCTCCAGCATCGACGCGACCAGCGCGCGTGTCGCCGCTGTCACGTCAAGCGATTCATCGATCGGTTCCGGCGCCGCAGTCAGATGCGCCTGCAGCACTTCGTTGATCGAGAGCGCGCGGTACGGCAGCACGCCCGTGAGCATGCGATACAGCACGACGCCGCACGAATAGAGATCGGACGCAGGCACGACCGCCTCGCAGCGGAGTTGCTCCGGCGCCATGTAGTCGGGCGTTCCGGCCAGCTCCTTGCGCACGAGATCCTGCGACGTGGCGATGCCGAAATCGGTGATGAAGGCCATGCGGTCTTTGTTGAGCAGGATGTTTTCGGGCTTAATGTCGCGATGGACGATGCCGAGGTCGTGGGCGGCGCGGAGGCCGCGGAGCACCTGGCGCATGATCGAGAGCGCCGAATGTTCGTCGAAGTTCGGCCGCCGCGTCAGGTGCTTGAGGAGATTGTCCGCGTCGATGTACTCCATCGAAATGAACGGGTAGCCCTCGGCGAATCCGAGGTCGAAGCTCTGCACGACGTTGCGGTGGCGGATGCGGCGGGCAAGTTTCAGCTCATTCTTGAAGCGCTCGAAGGAATCGGGATCGTCGTGGATCGGCAGCGACAGCACCTTGAGCGCGATCACTTCGTCGATCGACTCATCGATCGCCGAGCAGACGTAGCCCATCGCGCCGGAGCCAAGGAAGCGCTGGATGCGGTAGCGGCGCGCGAAGATGTTGCCGGGCGCCAGCATCGCCTCGACCGCCATCGTTCCCGGGCGCGTCTTCTTCCGCACCGATTTGATGAGCGTGGCCTCGCTCAGCGCTTCCGGGGCAACGAACGTCGGATAGGTTTTCTCGCGTTGGCCGGTGTCGCCGCTGACGAGCGTCGCCGCCGTCAGCTCGGGATCGCCGCCGTGCAGCGAGCGGTCGGCGGGATCGCGCCGTCCGCATTGGCTGCAGAAGCGGTCGATCGGACGCACTCCCGCGCCGCAGCCGAGGCAGGCCAGGTCGTAGCCTGGCTCTGAAACCAGGTCAGCCATCGATCTCCTGCGACACGACGACATTCGGAGCGAGCTTGGCCAGTGTCGGGATCGACGAGCGCTGCCAGGTCACGTTGCGGTCGTACTGCAGCACGAGGCGGTAGCCGTTGTCGTGCGACTTGCAGCGCGTAATCCAGCGAACCAGCGTCAGGATTCCGGAGCTGTTCATGAAATTGAGATCGCGGACGTCGAGCGCGACGACTTTCAGATTCTGCCGCAGCGCCTCTTCATCGATCAGCGTCCAGTACGGATTGAGAACATCGCCCGGATCGCGCATCTCCACCGCGCCGGACATCGCGACGTGCAGCGTGTCGCCATCGAGTAGCGGCAGGATGGTCAGTGTGTCTACTTTGAGCGGCGGGATGAAACCGCGTTCGCTGCTCATGCCGCCTCCAGTCTGAAGATGGCGTGGATGGAGACCTCGCCGTCGTTGACTTCGAGGCGCAGGCGCGCGCCGGCTTCGAACAAAATCCGGATGAGCCCCAGCCTGCTCTGCCCCTCGGTCATGGCCGCCTCTTCCATCTTCTTCAAATAGACGGCCTCGGGCTGGCCCGACTGAATCAGTGCGAGCTCGCGGCGAAGAGTGTTGATGTGATGCGGCTCCGCTCTGTTTTTCACGCAGACGTCGACCTCGTTGTCGGCCTTGGCGATCGAGATCTTGAGGTAGCCCTCTTCCTCCGACGCGTACTTCACCGCGTTTTCGAGCAGCTCGGACGCGGCCATCGAAATCTGCTCGGCGCGCTCCTTATCGGACAGGCCGATCATGAAGAAGCTGGCCACGAACCTGCGCACGCAACTGATGTACGTCCAGCGAGGTCCGAAGCGCATCTCCACATAGTCGGAGGAAAGCCGTTCCGTGATCATCTCAGCTCCTTTTGACCGCCATCAGGCTGACGTCATCCTTCGGCGTTCCAGCCCACTGCCACGCGGACGCCGCGATCGTGGTGACGATCGCCGCGGCCGGCTTGTCGTGAAGTTTTTTCAGATCGGCCGTCAGCCGCTCCATGTCGTAGCACTCGCCGGCGGCGTTCCGCGCTTCGGTAACGCCGTCGGTGTGCAGCAGCGCGACGTCGCCGCGATTCAGCGTGATGCTGCGATCGGCCGTGAGATGCTCGACGTCGTCGCTGATGCCGAGCCAGACACCATCGGTCGGCAGCCGTTCGATCGTTCCACTCTCCGATCGATAGATCAGCAGATCGGTGTGCGCGCCGGCGTAGATGAGGCGGCCGTCGTCCTCGAGGCGCGCCACGACCATGGTCATGAACTTCTCCTGGCCGAGGCGTTTGAGGTTGTAGAACATGGCCCGGTTGAGCAGCGAAACGAATTTCGCCGGCGACTGGTAGTGGCCGTTCTGCTCGCACAGCATCGTGAACATAGATTGGGCCATCATCATGATGAGCCCCGAGGTGACGCCGTGGCCGGTGACGTCGCCGACGCCGATCCACGCGCCGCCGTTCGTGCGCCGGAATTCGTAAAAGTCGCCGCCGACTTCTTCGGCCGGCAACATGACGGCGGAGATGTCGTAACCCGGCAGCTCGAACGTGCGCGGCAGGACTGAGGTTTGGATCGAACGCGCCAGCGCCATCTCCTGATCGTGTCTGGCGAGGATCTCGGCGTCGCGCGCGCGGATTTCGCCGAGCATTTCGTTGAAGCCGTCGATGAGCAGGCCGATCTCATCGTCCGCTTCCTTCTCGACGCGTAGCGTGTAGTCCTTCTCGCGCGAGACGCGTTTCTCCGCGCGAAGAAGGCGATGAATCGGCCGCGAAATGGCGCGCTGAAAAAGGCCGGCGAGCAGCAACGCGACGAACGCCGCAGCGATGTAGATGCCGCCGGCGATCTGCAGCGTCCGCGCGCGGCGAACGGCCATCTCGCTCAGATCGGAGCGGATCGTGAGGGTCCCGACGCGCGCGCCGCTGAAGAGGATCGGACGCGCGACGCCGATGTGCTGCGCGTCGATCCAAATGCCGTCGTGCGGCAGTGCATGCGGCTTGTCGCCTTTCTTCGCCCGCGCGTACGTGGCGAACAACGCGCCCTTGCTGTCGTAAATCGCGGCACCAGTGATCTGCGGTTGCGCACGTAATGCAGCCAGCGTTGCCTGCGCCTGTTGCCGATCGTTGAACGCGACGGATTGCGACGCATTCTCGCCGAGGATGCCGGCCAGGGTGTCGACGTCGCGCAACACCTCGTCGCGAAACGTAGTGCGGTCGTACCAGGTCAGGGCGCCGACGGTCAGCAGCAGCGCTGCCAGGCTCGTCAGCATGAACCCGGTCATCAACTTGCTGCGGATCGAGAGATCGCGGAAACGCGCCATTTGGATGTGGGGCTAGTTTAAGCGAGGTGCAGCGTTGAAATTGCTCAACCGTCCCGAGCCTCACCAGCACAGAGGTGTCTCTGCCACATGGAGCTGCGCAGGCAAAGCCGGAGCAGCGGAGGACGGCCGAAGGATCTCAGCTCCGGAGCTATTAATTGCGTCCGGAGGCGCATCGACCAGCTTCACAACCTTGGTAAGAAGCGTCCAGAGCTCATCGACCAGCTTCACAACC
>DATART010000066.1:0-7281 GCA_036264035.1 Thermoanaerobaculia bacterium
CCTTCGCGGCCGAAGGAATTCGCGGCGCGGGCGCTGTGCTAGTGTTACAGCGGAACGAAAACCATGGCCTCAGACAGCTTCAGCGTTTTCCTCGAATCGATTAAGAGCGCATCACCGTCGAGAAGCGCAGACGGCGGCAAAGTGAATCCGCACACGGCTGGAAAGATCATCGAGGCGCTACAGAAGTCGCCGAGCGGAAGCGACGTCTCCCAGTTGGCGAAGCTGGCGGATGTCGACTTCTTCGACTTCGCTGCCGCTTTGCAGACGCTGCAGCGATTGGGCGCGGTCATCGTCGAAGGTCAGGGCTCGACTCAGTACGCGCGCCTCGGCGATAACTGGCAGAGCGTCCTCTCGCTTCTCACGGCACAGTAAGCGGAGCGTTCGCTTCCACACCGTCCGACACGGCGCGAATCACGGTCTCGCCCTGAGTAATCGCGCTGATCTGTCCATTTGCGCTGATCGTTGCCACCGCCGGTTTGTCCGAAGTCCACGTCACTTTGCGCGCCGGCAGCTTGCGACCCTCGCGAGCTTCGCAAATGGCCTCCGCGTTCACCGTCTTCCCCACGGGCAGCGAAGGAGGAACCGTCACTGCGATTTTCTCCGTTCTCTGGATCGTGTCGGCAAGATGTGTGACGGCAGTGTAGAGAATCTTGTCACCGACGACATTCATCAGCGCCAGTCCGAGGTTGCGAATTTTCGTCTCGTCATCGAGCTCATTCGATCCAATCAGCGCCTTCGTTGCGGTGCCGACCGCATTCTGTTCGTCCGCCGGAACGTTTTGCATCAACGCCAGGCAAAACGCCGGCAGCGCTGCCTGCGCGCGAGTAAAAGACACGCCGGCCATGTAGGTGCTGATCGCGGTGGCGCGCGCCTCGGCGCGAATGCGATCGACATCGCGATCGGTCGCGCCGAGGATGATCTGGAGAAACGCGACAGGACCGATCCCGATGTCGTGATCGGCCACGCGCACGGTGAACACGGACGTCCGAAACAGCGCCATCGCTCCGAAACCCGCGAGGAAGATCTGCTGAATGAGCGTCCGAGCCCCGCTCGCGGCCGGCGCGAGATTGAAGGTCCAGACCACGTACATGGCCACGATCGAGGCGAATGCGTTGATGAGGATGTAGAGGCCGGCCGGCATCGTCCGAAGGGCGCGGTCCGGCGCATCGCGGTATCGCGCGATGATCTCGCCCATTCCGACCAGCGCGCCGATGTACGCGGCGGCGACAAAACGGCGATAGACAACGAAGCCGGCGAGCCACCACACGAGCACCAGAACGAGCAGCGCGATGAACACTGCTGCGAAGTCCCGCCGCATCGGCTGCCATCTCTCCATACGGATGACGCAGATTCTAGCGGGATGCTACATGCGCCGCCAGCGGGTCCCGGCTGGCGTGTCTTCCAGCAGAATGCCGCGGCTGACCAGCTCATCGCGCAACCGATCGCTCTCCGCGAAGTTGCGCGCTTTGCGCGCCGCGTTCCGCGCTTCGATGAGCGCGTCGATTTCCGCGTCGAGGTTGGCTTCGCGCTTCGGAAAAATATCGAGCACCGGATCGATTTTCATCAGCGCCGTCTTCACTCCCTCGGCATCGCCGGCGAGGATGCGGCCTTCGTCGAGGGCGATGTTCCCTTCGCGGATCAGCGTGAAGAGTGCGCCCAACGCGCCGGCGGTATTGAGGTCATCGTCCATGGCCGATTCGAAATCGGTGAGGAACTTGCCGATCAGCTGATCGGCAGCGCCGTCGGAATGCTTCGCATCGTGCGCGGCCGAGCGGGAAACTTCGTCGATGCGCAGCAGGAACGACTCAATGCGAGAGATGGCGTTCTTCGCGTCGTCGAGCGACTGCGTGGTGAAGTTGAGCTTCGTGCGGTAGGGAACGGAGAGCAGCGCGTAGCGGAGAGCGAGGAGGTCGTAGCCCATCGCCTCGACCTCCGGCACCGTGTAGATGTTGCCCAGCGACTTCGACATCTTCTGCTGATCGATGTTGAGGTGCTCGCCGTGAATCCAGTAGCGGACGAACGGCTTGCCGGTCGCCCCCTCGCTCTGCGCGATCTCGTTTTCGTGATGCGGGAAGATGAGATCGACCGCGCCGGTGTGGATGTCGAAAGTCTCGCCGAGGAGGTCCATCGACATCGCCGAGCATTCGAGGTGCCATCCCGGGCGGCCCTCGCCGATCGGCGTCATCCAGGCCGGCTCATTGTCCTTCTTCGCTTTCCAGAGCACGAAGTCGCGCGCCGATTCTTTTTCGTACTCGTCGGATTCGACGCGGCTGTACTCGCTGGTCTGATCGATCTCGACGCGCGAGAGTTTTCCGTAGCCGTCGAGCGTGGAGACCTTGAAGTACGTCGAGCCGTCGGCGGTGTAGGTGTGGCCGCGGTCGGTGAGCTGCTGCACGAGCACGACCATCTGCGGGATGTACTCGGTGGCACGCGGATAGGCGTCGGCTTTGCGCACGCGCAATTTCGCCAGAGATGCGTGGAACGACTCGATGAACGGCGCGGTGTAGGTCTGCAGATCCTGCCCCGCGGCCGCCGCATTGCGAATGATCTTGTCCTCGACGTCGGTGACGTTCATGACCTGCTTCACGCGCAGGCCGCGCCACTCGAGGTAGCGCCGCAGCACGTCGCCCCACAAAAACGTGCGCATGTTGCCGATGTGGAGATGGTTGTAAACCGTCGGCCCGCACGAGTACATCCGCACTTCGCCCGGGATGAGCGGCTCGAACGTCTCTTTCTCCCGCGTCAGCGTGTTGAACAACTTGAGATCGGACATGCGCGGGGGATAGTAAACCACTGTCATCCTGAGCCGCCGGAGCTGCGTAGGCGAAGCCGAAGTAGCGGAGGACGGTCGAAGGATCCCCGGCCGATAGCCCGGGATGTGCGGCGGCGACAGGAAGGTCGCGCGATTTGAAAACGGGTTAGCAGCTGGGGATCCTTCGACCGTCCTTCGCGACTTCGGCTTCGCCTATGTCGCTCCGGCGGCTCAGGATGACAGCGCGGATGACAGCGGGATGACAGCGAGTACCCTGTCACCCATGCTGACTCGCGAGCATTTCACGAACCGCTTCGGCGAACATGCCGTCATCGGGATGGTGCATGTCGCTGCGCTTCCGGGCGCGCCGTTGTACGGCGGATCGATGCAGACGATCGTCGACGCCGCGCTCCGCGACGCCCGCGCGTTGCGCGACGGCGGATGCGACGCGATTGCGTTCGAGAATTTCGGCGACCGGCCGTTTTTCAAGGATTGGGTTCCGGCGGAGACGGTGGCGGCGTTGACGCGCGTCATCGTCGAAGTTGTGGCCGAGGTGGCGATGCCGTTTGGCGTGAATGTGCTGCGGAATGATGCGGCGTCGGCGATCGCCATCGCGGCGGCGACCGGCGCGGCGTTCATCCGCGTCAACGTTCACAGCGGCGCGATGCTCACCGATCAAGGCATCGTCGAAGGGCGCGCTGCAGAGACACTGCGGAAGCGGGCAGTGCTCGCGCCGGATGTGCTCATCTTCTCCGATCACATGGTCAAGCACGCGGCGCCGCTCGCCGACATCGACGAGACGCTGGCCGCGAAGGATTTGCGGCATCGCGGACTTGCGGATGCGGTCATCGTCAGTGGCGCGGAGACCGGAGCGGAGCCGGATCGCGGCAGCTTCGCGCGCGTACGCGAGGCGCTCAGCGACACTCCGATCCTCATCGGCAGCGGACTGACGGAGGTGAACGCGGGCACATTCGGCGACGCCGACGGAGTAATCGTCGGAACATCGATCAAGGTCGACGGACGCGTCGATGCGCCCGTCGATCCGGAACGCGTGAAGCGGCTCGTGGCCGCATTCAAGCGCCGCTGATCAAATGGCGCGTCTGCCGGTCACGAGCTGGATGATCAGCACGATTACGGCAACCACGATCAGCAGGTGAATGAGTCCACCTCCGATGTGCATCGCGAAACCGGCCAGCCAGAGGATGACGAGAACGACGATGATGATCCAAAGTAAGTTTCCCATGCGGCTCAGCAATAGCCACTCGCGTGCCAGCCAGACACAAGTGGTGGATTGTCCCAGGACGCTACTCCCCGAACGTAATGCTTCCATCGCTCGCTCGCGTCGCCGCGGGTGCGTACGATCCGAGGAGCTCGCGCCGCCACCAGGCGCCGGTTCGAGCGCGCTCGGCTGTCGTTGAGAACCAGTATTGATACGCGACCGTGCGAACCGCGATCGGCGGCTTGCCTTCGAATGGATTCGCGGCGAAGAGTTTCAGAACGGGAGCTGAATTCTCCAGCAATCGCGCCTCGGCGTTCAGCACCCACTGGTTTTCCTGAATCGATCCGAGCGACGCGAACCAGAGGTTCCATTCGAAGCGCGGCTGGTAGGGCGCGTAGAGTCCGGGCGGCTTGCGCACGTCCTGCGGCTTGTAGCGGAACGGGTAGGCGATCCAGGTCGTGCCGTCGCGCGTTCCCTGAAACTCGATCTCGTAGCGATTGCGCGTCATCACCGCGAAAAGTCCGTAGCGATTGGCGACGCGGAACGGATCGAGGAGCGCGACCGTGGGAAACGAGGGCAGGAAAAAACTGAAGATCGAGGTGAGAAAGATTGTCGTCAGCACCACCGCAGCGGCGATCGATGGCTTCTTCGATTTCAGCGCCGGAACAGGGCCGCGCAGGATCGAGTCGTCGAGCAGGAGTACGCCGAGGAAGAGAACGAGGTAGTTGAGGAACGCGTAGTTGGCCGTGAGGATGATGCCGATCTGCAGCGGCGTGACGATGAGGAACGCGATGAGCCGGCAGAGCGAATTCTTTCGCGGCGCGAATAAAAGCCAGACCACAACCAGCTCGACGAAGAGCGTCAGGCCGGCCGAGAAGGCGTGAAACGAGTGCGGCCACTGCTGCACGTACCAGCCGATCCACGACGGCAGCGGACCGTTCTCGTAGTACTTGTCCATCGCCGTCAGATTCCGCCACTGCTCTTCGCCGCTGAGAAGCTTGACGAGTCCTGACTCGAAGTAGATGCGGAACCACTCCCACTGCAGGAGGAAAACCGCCGCGCGCGACGGCGGCTGAGCCACACTTTGCGCATCGGCCATCTTCGGCCGGATGCCGCGCGGCGCCAGGAAAATCGACAGCAGCGCGGCTTCGAGCAGCATGCCGTCGGACTGATATCCGGCGAACTCCTGCGCAGCGCCGACGAAGGAGAGGAAGCAGATGCCGGCGACGGCGATCGAGAGCCGCGGCCAGAGATTGATGATGATCGCGACGGAGGCTGCGAATCCGAGCCAGACGATGGCGCTGAGCATCGCGTCGCTGGAGCTCAACCAAAGCAGCGTCGGCGCGTACCAGAATGCTTTCCACCCGAGCGCGCGATGGACGGCATCGAGATACTGCCCGGCCGGCAGGATTCCTCGGGGACCGATCAGCCCGTGAATCTGAAAGTACAGCGAATAGAAAACGGAAAAGAAGATCGCGCCAAGGCAGCGCAGCCAGATCCACCGCGCGCGAACGAACGATGGCGCGGCCGACGGCGCGAACCAGCGCTCCAGAATCGGAGGGCGCATCGGTTCAGATGTGAATTCTTCGAACATGCAGGTGTTCAAACCGCGGGCAAATTATCGAAAGCTCCGTCGCCGATCTCTGTGTCTCTGTGGTGCCAAGCCTCTTCCGTCCTACGTCACGATCGTCTGCTTCGCAGCCTGCCGCTTCCAGCGATCCGTGCGCAGAATTTCATCGACCGTTGCGAAGGCAAACTCGATCTCCTCATCCGTCGTGTAGAAGTGCGGGGAGAAGCGGACGCCGGCGCCGGGGCGGAAGTCGCAGACGATGTCTTCGGCGTTCAGCTCGAATGCGACTTCTTTCGCGTGCGGCATGAGCACGGAGACCGATCCGCCGCGGCGATCGGCGTCCCGCGGAGTTCGTAGCTCGAAGCCGCGCGCGTCGGCGAGGTCGATGATGCGCTGCGTCTGGCGCAACGACTTCTCGCGGATCGTTTTCATGTCGCCGCCGCACGCCTCGGCCACGACTTTCGGACCTTCGCGCGCCGCGTAGAGCGCGGGAATCGGCGGCGTGCCGAGGGCGAAGCGGAGGGCGTCGTCGCGGAAACGCATCGGAGGCGGCTCGAACCCGAACGGATTCGCGTGCGCCATCCAGCCGGTGAAACTCGGCTCCAGCTTCGGACGCAGCTTCGGATCGACGTAGAGAAACGAGCCGCCCGGTCCGCCGCACAGCCACTTCAGCACGCCGCCGACGGCGATCGGCACGTCCCATCCGCTTACGTCGACCGGGACGATGCCGGCGGATTGGAAAACGTCGAGCACCAGCGTCGCGCCGACGTCGCGGCAGCGTTTGGCGATCGCCTCGACGTCGATCATGTACGACGACTCGAAGAGGATGTGACCGATCGGAACGATCTGCGTCCGGTCGTCGATTGCAGACAAGAGCCGATCGAGATCGAAGCCGAGGCCGGAGGCATCGTGCGGCACGGTCACGATCTCCGCGCCGAGGCGGCGGGCCAGGCGATCGTAAATGTAGCGGACGGACGGGAACTCGCCGTCCACGATCACCACGCCATTGCGCGGCGAGTCGTAGTCGAACGACGACAACACCACCGCCTCGGCCGTCGTCACATTCGGCAGCATCACCACGGAACCTGGAGGCGCGCCGATCAGCGGCGCGATGATGTCACCGACCTCGATCGACATCATCCACCAGCGATCGCCCCACGCGCGCACGCCGCGCGACGCCCACAGGTCGGCGTATTCGACGAGCGCGTCGCGCGTCGCCTCAGGCATCGCGCCGAGCGAATGCGACACGAGGTACTTCGTCCGGCTCAGGATCGGGAAACGTTCTCGATATCGGAGAAGCGGGTCATTCATGCCTCGGTCACCGCGTAATCGTCCCCGTAGAATTTGCTGGTGATGCTGGTGTGAAACTGAATCGCCTTCACCGGCGGGTACTTTGGATTGGCGATGCACGGCAGCACTTCCAGCAGCTCGTTCTCCCACAGATAAACGGCCATCGGAAACGACACGCGCGTGGCCGTGCGTTGCCGCGGATCGCGCGGCTTGCTGACGCGATGCGTCGTCGACGGAAAGATGTCGTTGCTGATCCGCTGCATGTAGTCGCCGGTGTTGAGGATGATGCTGCCCGGCGGCGCGGCGATGCGCACCCACTTCATGTTGCGGCGATTGAGGATTTGCAGCCCTTCGACGCGCGGCGCGGGGAGAAACGTGAAGAGATCGATGTCCTCGTGGCCGAGGAGGCGCGCGGCGCCGGTGGCGTCATCGGCGTCGGAGACGGGCGGG
>DATART010000069.1:0-6911 GCA_036264035.1 Thermoanaerobaculia bacterium
GCCGGCTACCGTACGTGACGCCTCCGGCGTCGGGTACGATCCGAGCCTCCTCCGGAGGCTGTCGTGCGGATTCTCGTCGTTACCTCGGCCGAGCCTCTTCCGCTTCCGCCCAGATCTCCACGCGATGCCGTTCGTTGAGGAAGATCGATCCGACGATGAACGTCATCAGTGCGATTCCGATCACCCAGTACAGGCCCGCGTAAATGTTGTTGGTCTTCGCGACCAGCAGGCTGGCGATCAGCGGCAGCGTGCCGCCGAACCAGCCGTTGCCGAGGTGGTATGGGAGGGAGAACGAGGTGTAGCGGATCTTCGCCGGGAACGACTCGATCAGGAACGCGGCGATCGGGCCGTAGACCATCGTCACGTAGATCACCTGAATAAAAATCAGTCCGATCAGGATGGCCATGTTCGGATTCTTCGGATCGCCGGCGTGATCCTTCATCGCGTGGTAGATCGGAAGGTACGTCAGTGCGGCGATGAGATTGCCGGCCATCATGATCTTCAGCCGTCCGATGCGGTCGGAGAGCGCGCCGAAGACGACGAAGAACGGCATCGCCAGCAGCAGCGCTACGGCCACGATGATGCTCGCCTTGGCGAGGTCGATTTTCAAGACCGTCTGCAAAAACGACAGCGCGTAAAACTGGCCTGTGTACCAGACGATGCCCTGTCCGGCCGTCGCGCCGAAAAGGACGAGCAGGACGATGCGCAGGTTCGCCCAGTTGCCGAAACTTTCGCGCAGCGGCGCCGTCGATCCTTTGCCCGATGCTTTGATCGACGCGAAGAGCGGCGACTCCTTCAGCGTCATCCGAATCCAGAGCGAGATCATCACCAGGATGATCGACAGCAGGAACGGCACGCGCCAGCCCCACGCCTTGAAATCGGCGTCGCTCATCATCTTCTTCACCGCGAGGATGACGCCGAGGGAGACGAAGAGGCCGAGCGTGGCCGTGACCTGAATGAAGCTCGTGTAGTAACCGCGCTTGTTGTCCGGTACGTGCTCCGCCACGTACACAGCCGCGCCGCCGTATTCGCCGCCGAGCGCGAGACCTTGAAGGAGTCGAAGCAGCAGCAGGATCGACGGCGCGAGCAGACCGACCGAGGCGTAGGTCGGCAGCAGTCCGATGACGAACGTCGAGAGGCCCATGATCGTCAGCGTGACCAGGAACGCGTACTTCCGCCCGATCAGATCGCCGACGCGGCCGAAGACGATCGCGCCGAACGGGCGGACCACGAAGCCGGTGGCGAAGAGCGCCCACGTCTGGATCAGCGCCCACGCCGGCTGATCCTTCGGGAACATGAGCTGCGACATGATCACGGCCAGGCTGCCGAAGATGTAGAAGTCGTACCACTCGATCATCGTGCCCAGGCCCGAGGCGAAAATGATCCTGCCGATGGGATAGCCCGATCGCTCGTTCGTCATCCGTGCTCTCCTTTTGCAGCGCAGTATAAGTAGGGAGGGCCGCATGGCCGACGAAAGCTGTCTCGATGTCATCTTCCGCAACGCCCGCAGTCACAACGCGTGGCTCGACAAACCGGTCAGCGATGACACGCTGCGGCAGCTCTACGACGCGATGAAGTGGGGACCGACGAGTGCGAATGCGAATCCGGCGCGCTTCGTCTTCCTGCGCACGAAGCAGGCGAAGGAGCGGTTGCGGCCGTCGCTCGCGCCGGGCAACGTTGAGAAAGCGATGACGGCGCCGGTCATTGTGATCGTGGCCTACGATCTGAAGTTCTACGAAAAGCTGCCGCGCCTTTTTCCGCATGCGCCGTCCATGCGCGACATGTATGTGCAGAATCCGCAACTCGTCGAGACGACGGCGCGCCGCAATTCCTCGCTCCAGGGCGCCTACCTTCTCATCGCCGCCCGCGGCCTCGGCCTCGATTGCGGACCGATGTCAGGCTTCGACAACGCGAAGCTGGACATGGAGTTCTTCGACGCCGGCCGCGAGTGCGAGACGTGCGATCAGGAGTTCTTCCCCGAGGGCCACGTGAAGTCGAACTTCCTCATCAATATCGGCTACGGCGATGCGTCCAAGCTCTTCCCTCGCAGTCCGCGGCTGGCGTTCGAGGAGGCATGCACGCTGCTGTGAGTTGTCGCGGGACATCCCCGACGCCGGATGGCGTCTCGGAGGGTAGCCGGTGGTCCGAGCGAAGCGAGCGACCACCGGTTCGTTGAGCGGGCCAGGAGATCGACCCCGGAGGGCGTGCGTATCAAATACAAAGCGGCGTGAATTCCCTCCTGTCCGGTGGTCTCGCGCTTCGCGCGCGACCACCGGCTACCATACGGGACGCCATCCGGCGTCGGGATATGGCGTCGTCACATCCGCGATGACAACATCGCATCGCCTGATCCGAGCACCTGCGACTGCTCGATCACCGGCAGCGTCACGGTGAAGCGCGAACCTTTGCCGAGGCCTTCGGATTCGGCGCGGATGTCGCCGTGGTGTAGGTCGATGATGTGGCGGGCGATCGCGAGGCCCAGTCCGAGTCCACTGCGTTTGGCGGAGGCGTCGGCCTGGCGAAGGCGTTCAAAAACGTGCGGAAGGAACGACGGCTCGATCCCTTCGCCTTCGTCGTGAACGCTGATCTGCAGTTTGTGATTGACGCGCTCGAGGCGCAGATCGACCTGCTTGCCGGGCGGCGTGAATTTGATCGCGTTCGAGAGGATGTTGCCGATGACCTGCTGCAGGCGCGTAGCGTCCGCTTCGACGACGTCGTCGGGCGGACGGACGACCTCCGAGGTCAGGCGCACGCCGCGCTCGGCCGCATCGGGACGCGCGTTCGAAACCGCGGCGTCGACGATGTCGGAGAGATGCGTCGGCCGCAGCTCGACCTGGAACTTGCCGAGGATGATGCGGGAGACGTCGAGCATGTCGTCGATCAGGCGCTTCTGCAGTTGCGCGCTGTTCTCGATCATGTGGAGCGCCTCGCGGAGTTCCTCGGGTGAGTAGTCGCCGGAGCGGAGGAACTGCACCCAGCCGAGGATCGACGTCATTGGCGTGCGCAGCTCGTGGGAGAGCGTGGCCAGGAAGTTGTCCTTGGCGCGATTCTGCGCCTCGGCTTCGCGATAGCGCCGCTCGTTCTCCGCAGCCAGCGCCGCCGCGCGCTTCTCGCTGACGTCGCGGAACGTGATCACGGAACCGATCGTGCGCCCCTCCTCGTCATGCATCGGCGAAGCGCAGAACTCCACCGGGAAGCTCGCGCCGTCGTCGCGGAAGAACGTGTCCGCCATCTCGTCG
The DNA here is from genome assembly GCA_036264035.1 of Thermoanaerobaculia bacterium. Taxonomy (GTDB): domain Bacteria; phylum Acidobacteriota; class Thermoanaerobaculia; order Gp7-AA8; family Gp7-AA8; genus JADGNZ01. Next base: position 3,240 of record DATART010000069.1, read on the forward strand.
CGCACGCGATCGCCGTGCAGCGCCACGTTGAGCGAGCAGTGGCGGATGTCGCATGTGGCGACGCCGGGGAATGACGGATGCAGGAACGGATGGATCTCGTGGCCGATCACGTCCGAAACGTTGCGGCCGATCATGCGCGCCGCGGCGGGATTGACGAATGTCGCTTCGCCGGCGAGGTTGACGCCGAACACGCCTTCGACGGCGGCATTGAGGATCAACTCATTCTGCCTGCTGAGTCGCGCCAGCTCCTGCGCCTGGCGCGTGATCGCCTGCGTCTTCCGGAACAGCTCGACGAAGACGTTGACCTTGTAGCGAAGGATCTCCGGCTGGTACGGCTTGAAGATGTAGTCGACGGCGCCGAGCTCGTAGCCGCGAAAAACGTGCGTCTCACTGCGGCTGAGCGCCGTCAGGAAAATGATCGGCGTGCCGCGCGATTTGTCGCGCTCGCGGACGAGGCTCGCGGTCTCGAAACCGTCGAGGTCGGGCATCTGCACGTCGAGCAGGATCACGGCGAACTCGCGTTCGAGCAGCGCCCGCAGCGCGCCACGACCCGAGTCCGCGCGGACGAGGTTCAGATCCATGTCGGTCAGGATCGATTCGAGCGCCAGCAGATTGCTGGTCTGGTCGTCGACCAGAAGGATGTTCACCTTCTCTTCGGCGATCGGTGTCATGAGCGGCTCACGGTGGGATGGCAGACCTCGGTCAGGAATGGGGCAATGTCTTCAAGACGCAAGATTCGATCCACCTGCACGGCCTCGATCGTCGCGCGCGGCATGGCCGGCGCCTCGGCCGTTTCGGGCTCCTGCGCGATCACGATTCCGCCCCGCGCCTTGATCCGCGCCGCACCACGCGAGCCGTCGTCATTCGCGCCGGTGAGCACCACTGCCACGACGCGTTCCTGGTACGCGTCCGCGGCGGATTCGAACAGCACGTCGATCGAAGGCCGCGAATAACGCACCGCCTCGTCCACGGAAAGGCTCAACTCTCCACGCAGTCCGTTTCGCTCGATGAGAAGGTGGTAATCCGCCGGCGCGAGGTAGACGTGGCCGGGCTGGATCCACTGCTTGTCTTCTGCGTCGACGACACGCAGATCGGTCTGCCGCCGGAAGTACGCAGGGAGTCCCTCATTTGATTTCTTATGGCGATGTTGCGCCACCGCGATCGGCACGCAGAAGTCGTGGGTGAGATTGCTGAGGATGACCTGCAGCGCGTTCATGCCGCCGAGCGAGCAGCCAATCACGATGAGCTCTGGGCTGCGGTCCGGCGCAATCACCGCCGCGCGGTCGCGCCGCTCCGTGACCGGAGACCAGTTGCGCCGGCGTTCGACCACCGTCACCGAATCCTCCGGTACAGCCGCTCCTCGGCATCGATCTCTTCGTAGTTCGAGAAAACGTTCGTATAACGGATCGTCTCCTTCTTGCCGAGGCCGAGGATGCCGAACATCTCCATGCTGTTGAGGAAAAGCTCCTGCACGCGATCCTGCAGCCGGTTGTTGAAGTAGATCAGGACGTTGCGGCAGAAGATGACGTTGAAGTGATTGAACGACGCGTCGGTGACGAGATTGTGCTGCGCGAAGACGACGTTCTCGCGCAGCGACGGGCGGAACATCGCGTAGTCGTAGCGCGCCGTGTAGTAGCCCGAGAACGTGCCGTTGCCGCCCGCGGCGATGTAGTTGGCGGTGTTCTCCTGCATCGTGTTCAGCGGAAAGATGCCGTCCTTCGCGCGCTGAAGCACGGCCTCGTTGATGTCCGTCGCGTAGATCCGGCAGCGGTCGTAAAGCCCTTCCTCCTGCAGCAGGATGGCCATCGAATAGACCTCTTCGCCCGTCGAACAGCCGGCGTGCCAGATGCGGACGAACGGATACGTGCGCAGCAGCGGGACGATCTTCTGCCGGAAGGCGAGGTAGAAAGTTGGATCGCGGAACATCGCGGTCACGTTGATGGAGAGATCGAGCAGCAGCCGCTCCATGGACGAGGAGTCGTGCAGCACTTTGTCCTGCAGCGCGGAGATGGTAGTCAGCCCCTCCGCGTACACGCGCTTCCAGAGGCGGCGGCGCAGTGACGGCATCGAATAGTCGCGAAAGTCGAATCCGTAGTGCTGATAGATCCCTTCGGTGAGCAGATGCACCTCGATCCCCTCGAGATCGCTCTTCTCCTGCTCTTCGACCTGGGCAACGGAACGGCTGGCCATCTGCTGAGTCCGGAGGTTGCAGGTTCCATGCGCACGGTTCCGGGCGTATGGTTGCCGCTCCGATGTCGATTCAGGACCAGCAGTTAGCGGTCGCCGACGGTCCGGCACGGGTGCGGCTCCTCAGCTTCGGCCGCGTGCTGATCCTCCTCGAAATCTACGCGGTGATCGCCGCCATAATCGCGCTTCGAGCCGACGTCTACATCGCGCCGTTGCAGTTGATTTTTCTGGCCCTCGACGACTCGCTTTGGTTCAGCATCATCGTCGCGGCCGTCTGCTTCGCTGAATTCGTATGGAAACGAAACGCGCTGACAGTGATCGCACTGATCGTGGCCATCACCGCTCTCGGCGTCGCCTGGTCGTTTACTCACCAGCAGCCGAGGCACGCACCGATGAGCGGGACGAAGCGAATCGAGTAGATCGGAACGCCGGCGTCCTCTCAGCGATTACTGCAGCTCTCTAAGAAACGCGGTTGCTCCCTCAGCGTCGACAATGGCGTGAGCGCGTGCAAACACCGGCGCTGCCTTCAATTTGCGTTCAAACGCAAGGATTCGAGCAAGTTCTGTCTCGCGGTGCAACCGTTGATAAACGGCTGACTGCAGCGCAAAGAGATGCAGATGGCTCCGCACGACCGCCGGTTCCTCGCGATACTTCTGAAGAAGGGGCGTTGTTCGATCGGGGCGTTCATTGAGAATATCGTGGATATAACGGTGAAGCACTTCGTGAAACAAGATCCCGGCGAACAGCGAGGGAGGCTCGGGATTCGGTGTGACGCTTTGAAGATAAAAGCGGCCGTTGATCAGCAAGGGGGAGCTCATCGATGGAAGACCGGGACATGCGAAAACGATCGCCCGCGTTTCGCGGAACCGATATGGCCGTCCCGTTACTTGTGAAGCCGCCCCGAGAAGTTCCGGACCCGCGTTTGCCCACTCCTGGCGAAGTTGAGGCAGAACGCGGTTCAGCTCACTCGTAGCCGGCTGATCGACCGGCTTCTGAATAAGATCGGCGCACGATTGCTCAAAGACGTCGCTAACGTCGATCTGCACTGAAGGAATGGCGCTCGGAGCCGGCACAACGGACGCGCTGCCGCACGCACCGCTCAATATGCCGAGGAGCAAGAGACACGAACGTGAGTCCCTACGCGGAAAAGGCATGTCAAAGAATAGCAGGACAAGGGATCGGCCTAAGCAGCGTCTCCGCGAGGCTGCGGCCGAATAATCGGCCGGCAAACTGCGCCAGCGCCGCGACTTATTCGAAAAGGTGAGGGAGTACGCCAGGAACCGACGGATCGAGAGGTCAGCTCTTCGAATCTGGAGTTTTCGCCGTTATCGCCGTTCGTCGCGCTCCAAAAACTATCACCTCGAAGGTGTCGAGGTGGCGTGCTCTCCAAAAGAGACTCGGGGGGCTTATCGAAGAGACCCGGGGGGCTTATCGAAGAGCCCCGGGGGGCTTATCGAAGAGCCCCGAAGGGCTTATCCAAGAGCC
>DATART010000088.1:0-3064 GCA_036264035.1 Thermoanaerobaculia bacterium
GCTCGCTTCGCTCGGACCACCGGCTACCGTACGAGTCGCCTCCGGCGACGGCATTCTGCTAATTAGGACACGTCTGGGCACAGACACTCTTGTCTGTGCTTTGGCAACGTGCAGCGGCTGATGCTGGTTATCCCTAGGCCGCTGGTTCGCCGGCGGATTCGTACAGCTCGCGAACGTCGAGACGCGCACCGATCGCGAGTTCAACCGTGTCCCCTTCGTGATGAATTGATCGCCACCAGCCGTCCGCGCCAAGCGCCCACACCTCCAGCGACCGTTCGCGATGCGACACGAGGACGTATTGCTGCAGCGACGGAAGCGTCTTGTAGTGGTCGAACTTGTCTCCGGCGTCGTACTCCTCGGTGCTACGGCTGAGGACTTCGATGATTAGCGCCGGATTTGTAACTGCCTGCGGATCGGTTTCATCGCGTTCAGTGGCGCCGCAAATGACCGTCACATCGGGGTATGTGGCGAGGCCGGAACGCGTGCGAACGCGTAAGTCCGCGTCGTAGGCGCGGCATCCGCGATCGCGAAGTTGCGGGAAGAGAAGACCGATGACGGCGGCGGCCAGTGCGGCGTGCTCCGGCGTTCCGCCGGCCATCGCATAAATCTGGCCGCCGAGAAATTCATGTTTGATATTGCTCGACGCTTCCAGCGCGAGGTACTCCGCGTACGTATGGTGAATCTCGTGAAGCGGTGCCGTCATAGCGTTGCGATTATCGCAGATGACTGTCGAACCACCCCACCAGCCTCCTCGCGATGTCGCGCTGGTGTTCCTTCTTCGCGATGCGGTGACCTTCGTCGGGGTAGACGACGAGTTGCGTTTCGACGCCGAGCGTTTTGAGGGCGTGCCAGAACTCGAAGGATTGTGGGGCGGGACATTCGCCGTCGCGCTCGCCGACCACCACCAGCGTCGGCGTCTTGATGTTCTTCACGAACGTGATCGGCGCGCTGCGGGCGTAGACGGCCGGGTCATCGTAAACAGAGGCGCCGAAATACGGGATCATCCAGGCATCGATGTCGTTCTCGCCGTAGTAACTCTGCCAGTTGGCGATGCCTGCGCCGGCCACCGCGGCTTTGAAACGGGTGGTCTGCGTGACGGTCCACATGGTCATGTAGCCGCCGTAGCTCCAGCCCCAGATGCCGAGGCGGGCGGTGTCGATCGGATTGGATGCGGCGGCGGCGTCGATGCCGCTCATCACGTCGCGCAGATCGCCGTAGCCGAAATCCTTCACGTTCGCGCGCGTAAACGCCTCGCCCTGGCCGTAGCTGCCGCGCGGGTTGGGAAAGAAGACGAAGTAGCCGCGGCGGGAGAGAAGCGCCGCGCGATTGTCGGGCCATTTCGCGAGTGATGCCGAGGCGGGGCCGCCGTGAATCCAGACGATGAGCGGGTACTTGCGCGCGGCGTCCATCTGCGCGGGCGCGAGAAGCCAGCCTTGCACGTCGAAGGCATCGCTTTTCCAGCGGATCGACCGCGCGTCACCCCACGTCGCGCGGATCGATGCGTTCGTGGTCGATACACGTTTCCAATCGCCGATGCGGCCGGCCCAAACGTCCGGCGCGCTCTTGAAACTGCTGCGGATGACGGCCGACGTCACGCCGTCGTTCGCGAGCGATGCGCCGATCAGATCGTGGCTGGTCACGAGCTCTTCGCCGCGCCAGACCGTCTCCATCGTGCCGTTGGTCGTATCCACGCGGACAATCGCCGACTCGCCGGCGACATCTTCGCCGAACGTGATGCGGTCCGCGCCGGTCCATGCGAATGACGTGACGGACGCTTTCAAATCGGGAGTGAGGTTGCGCGCCGCTCCGCCGGCGGCGGGGATGACGAAGAGATCGCCGCCCGTGGAGCCTTCATCGCTCATCAACCCTTCGATGAAGGCGATCGATTTGCCGTCCGGCGACCAGCGCGGTTCGGCGAGTTGCAGTTGCGGTGTGTAAATCGGACGCATCGCCGCGGCAGCGACGTCGACGACGTGCAGCTTCGCAATCCAGTAGTTGTTGTCGCCCGATCCCGGCGCGGCCTCGGCAACGAGCTGCTTGCCGTCCGGCGACCAGCCGAAGTGGTAGACGTACATGTCCGCCGGCGTAACGATGCGGACTTTCTTCGTCGCGACGTCGACGATTGCGACGCGCTGTTCGTCGATGTGCTCTTCGATCGGACCGACCGCGCGCGACATCGCAACCAGCGGACCCGCGGCGCGCGCGGCATTTTCGATGAAGAGAAACGCGATGGACTTCCCATCCGGCGACCATTGCGGCTCGGCCAGATATCCGCGCACGTTCGTAACGCGCACCGGCGTCCCGCCGACATGCGTCACGAAAATCTGCCGCTGCTCCTTGCCGCCGTCGCTGACGGTCGCGAGCATCTGCGAGTCAGGCGACCAGGCGACGTAGTGATCGTCGCCGTCGCCGGGCAGGAGATGGACGTCCATCCCCGCGGTCGTGGCGGTCGTGACGCCGATTCCCTGCACCGACCAGGCGACGTGATGACCATCGGGCGAGATCGCGACGGCGTTGAACGTTCGAACGCGGTCGAGATCGTCGAGCATCGCGTCATCGCGCTGCTGCTGACCATATGTGAACGGCGCGAACAATGCGGTGATGAAAAGAAGGGCGAAAGCGATGCGGCGCATGGCGGCGAAGGATAGCGGGTTCCGTCTCGCAGTTCGTGAGGAATGTGTCGCGAGTTGCGCACCATCAGCCGCTGCACCTTGCCAAAGCACAGACAAGAGTGTCTGTGCCCAGACGTGTCCAAATTAGCAGAATGCCGTCGCCGGAAGGCGACTCGTACGGTAGCCGGTGGTCCGAGCGAAGCGAGCGACCACCGGAAACATCGGAGCGGAGACATTTCTCGACCCCGGCCTGGGTCGCGTATCAAATACCAACCGGCGTGAATCCCCTCCGCGACCGCTGCCGCGGTCGGAAATTTCGACGCGATCGATGACCGGTGGTCGCTCGCTTCGCTCGGACCACCGGCTACCGTACGAGCCACCTCCGGTGGCTTCGTGCCGCTTCGCGGCGGCCCTGCAGCAATCCACACTGCGCGACGCCGGCTAATTTGGAC
>DATART010000148.1:0-30694 GCA_036264035.1 Thermoanaerobaculia bacterium
TCCCTCGGATCGTTCTTCCCGGCAGTCAATGGCCACTCGTTCGCAGCGCTCTCCATGCGCGTCGACGCCGCCACGGCGAATGCCGTCAGCGCGTACGGCTCGGTCATCGACAACCGAACGCAGGATCCCGTCTACGTGCAAGCGATTCCGGCGCCGAAAGGTTCGGAGCTGACGATTCCCGCAGTCGGACGCGCGCCTGGCGCCAACGGAACTTTCTGGCGGAGCGACGTCACCCTCTTCAATCCCGGACTGACGACGATGACGGTCGCGTTGCGCTACCTCGCTGCGGGACAGGACAACCGCTTCGCCGCGTCGCAGAACGTAACGATTCCGCCGTCGCGCACCGTCGTCATCACTGATGTCGTGCAGGCGCTCGGCGTCTCGACCGGCAGCGGCGCGCTGCAGGTCTCGTGGACGTTGGCGTCCGGTCCGATCGTCACCAGCCGCACGTACATCACCACCGACAACGGCGGCACGTACGGCCAATCGATCGATCCGGTGACATCCTTCGGCAACGACTCGTTCGTCCCCGGCCTGCGCTCCGACGCCTCGTTCCGCTCGAATGTCGGATTCGTCAACGGCGGTGATACCCAACTGACGATCACGACAACGCTCCTCTCCGACACCGGCGCCGTCCTCGGCACGACGCAGATCGGACTCTCGCCGCGCTCGCAGCTCCAGTACGGCATCGGCGCTCTCTTCCCCGCCGCCAACACCCCGCGCGCCGGAACGCTCACGCTCCTCGCGCACGTGGACGGACCGGCGAACCTCTTCGCCTACGGCTCGATCATCGACAACGCATCAGGAGACCCTGTGTTCTTCGGAGGACGATGAAGGATCAGGCGGAAGCGGTTTCTCCGCTCAGTAGAGTTGTGCTGCAGGAGGCGAGCTAAGAGGTTCGGTGCGAACAGATTTGTTTGCTGCGAGCACACCTCGCAGTTACACTCACGCCGAGGTAACCGACAATGAGCGATGAACTCGAGAAGCTCCTCGAAGCTGCACGATACCGACCGCTGACGCCAGCAGAGCAGGAAGAGCAACGGCGCAGTTTCGCGTTCGGCAACGCTAATATCGAGAATGGTCGGGTGACGCGGCAGACCGTGGATGAGCAGGCTGAGGAGTTAAAAGAGAAACGATAATGACCGATCGGCATAGCAAGGCCGATGAGCCGGAAATCGTCGTTGATCCTGCCGAACGAGCGAAACTGGAAGCGCGAAATGCGCTCGAACAGTTCGATGCGGTCATTAACCTCGTTGAACAATTTACGGAGCCGGAGCATCCACCGTTCCGTTTACGCTCCTCAATCATCCTTCAGCTTCAACGGCTCGCGCTAAAAGGTCTCAGCGCCTATGCCGGTGTATTTCGCCCGGCCGGAGTCGACATCGGCGGCAGCCAACACAAGCCGGTCGCGGCATATCTGGTTCCGACGCGCGGCGGCGAGCCGCCGATGCGAACATTCCACTAACAGGACGCTCGTTTTTCGGAAGTCAGCCCAGATAGAATCGCGCCAATGAACCGCCGCAAATTCATTGGCGCGTCCGCCGCGCTCGCCGCTCTTTCGCGCACGCCTTCGCTTTTTGCGCAAGCGGAGGGCGGCAAACTGCCGCCCTCCATCGCGACGCTGACGTCGATGCGCGATCAGGCCAAGCCGATCACGAACGATGAGCGCCGCGCGCGTATCGAGAAGGCGAAACGGCTCATGGCCGAGCACAAGATCGGCGCGCTGATCCTCACCGGCGGAACGTCGTTGGTCTATTTCGCGGGTATGCGATGGGGCGGCGGCGAACGGCTCTTCGCGTGCGTCATTCCGGTCAAGGGCGAGCCGTTCTTTGTCTGTCCCGCGTTCGAAGAGGAGCGCGCGCGCGAGCAGATCGCTCTCGGTCCGTTCGGGGCCGATCACGCCGATGTCCGCACGTGGAATGAGGACGAGAGTCCGTACGCGCTCGTCGCGCGCGGCCTGAAGGATCGCGGCCTCGGCACCGCGACGATCGGCATCGAGGAGACGACGAAGCTGGTCTGGAGCGAAGGCATCGCATCCGCTGCGGCACAATCGAAGGTCGTCCTCGGCACTGCAATCACCGCCGGCTGCCGCATGATCAAGGACGCGCACGAGCTGGCGCTGATGCAGATCGCGAACACAGCCACGCTCAAGGTCTACAAAGCTGTGTACGAAGCGCTGCAGCCCGGCATGACGCAGCACCATGTCTCCGAGTTGATTTCGCAGGCGTACAAGCGCGTCGGATTTCCCGGTGAAGCAAGCGTCCAGACCGCGCAGTGGACCGCGCTGCCGCACGGTTCATCGACTCCCCAGGTGATCCGCGAGGGGACGATCATCATGGTCGACGACGGCTGCACCGTCGAAGGCTACCAATCCGACATCACGCGCACGTTCGTCCTCGGTAGAGCGACCGAGAAGATGAACAAGGTCTTCGACATCGTGAAGCGCGCGCAGACCGCCGCGCTCAAAGCCGCGAAACCCGGCGCCCCGCTCGAGTCGATCGACGCGGCCGCGCGCGACGTGATCGTCGCCGCCGGCTACGGCCCCGGGTTCAAATACTTCTCCCATCGCCTCGGCCACGGCATCGGCATGGACGGTCACGAATGGCCGTACCTGGTGAAGAACAACATGTTCGGCTGGGCCAGATCGCTGCGCGCGCAGGCCGGGATGACCTTCAGCGACGAACCGGGCATCTACATCCGCGGCGAATTCGGAGTGCGGCTGGAAGACGACATGTACATCACGCCCGACGGCGCGAAACTCTTCACACCGCAATCGGAGTCGCTGGAGAAGCCGTTCTGACGACCATCCGCGAGATGCTGGAGAACATCGAGCGCGACACGCTGGTCGCGCGCGCGGCTCGGAGCGCGGAGACGCGCGGGCGCGATCGCGAAGAGGCCGAGGACGACATCCGGCCGTCGTATCAGCGCGACCGCGATCGCATCATTCACTGCAAAGCGTTTCGGCGTCTGAAACACAAGACGCAGGTCTTTCTCGCGCCCGAGGGCGATCACTACCGCACGCGGCTCACGCATGTGCTGGAGGTGACACAGATCGCGCGCACGATCGCGAAGTCGCTGCGGCTCAATGAAGTGCTCACCGAGGCGATTGGACTCGGTCACGACCTCGGCCACTCCGCATTCGGGCACGCCGGCGAAGCGGCGCTCAACAAGCTCGTGAAGGGCGGCTTCGATCACTACCGGCAGTCGGTTCGCGTCGTGGAGGTGTTGGAGAACGACGGGCGCGGATTGAACCTCACCATCGAAGTCCGCGACGGCATCCTCAAACATTCGAAGGGCGAGAAGGGCGAATTGCTGCGGCGCCGTCCGAAATCGCGCGCGCTTACGCTGGAAGGCGACATCGTGCGCATCTCCGACATCATCGCGTACGTCAATCACGACATCGACGACGGCATCCGCGCGGGCGTGCTGACCGAGGACGACATCCCGAACGACATTCGCAAGGCCCTCGGCAACAAGGGCGGCGACCGCATCGACCGCATGGTCCGCGACGTGATCGACTCCACGCTGGCTTGTGATTACGAGCAGATCTCGATGTCCGCCGAGGTCCTCGGGGCGCTCGAGGAGTTGCGGACGTACATGTTTCAGAACATGTATCTGACTCCGACCGTGCGCGGCGAATTCGTGAAAGCGCAGCGGACGCTGACGGCGCTTTTCGAGCACGTCATTGCAAATCCGGACGAGTTCCTCGATCGGTCGCGCGACGAATCCGTCGAGCGGCTGGCCATCGATTTCATCGCGGGCATGACCGACCGCTACGCAATCAATCTCTACGAGCGCCTCTTCGTCCCGCGAGCGTGGGTTTGAATCCGCGCGCTGTCATCTTCGACATGGACGGCCTGCTGCTCGACAGCGAGCCGCTCTATCGCGTGACGTGGCAGACCGCCGCCGTGGCCCTCGGCTTTCCGATCGACGATGTGCTCTACGAACGCTTTGTCGGCCGCGGCAACGTGGAAGCGGAGAAAATTCTGCGCGAGCATTTCGGCGACGGTTTTCCACTCGCTGAGTTTCACGCTCGATGGAGCCGCGATTTCGCGGACCGCGTCTCGACGATTGCACCAAAACCGGGAGCGATGGAGCTGCTTGCGGTGCTTGAAAAAGACGGCATGCGCAAAGCATTGGCAACCTCATCGCCGCGAGTCCTCGCGCTTCGCTGCCTCGGCGATCTCGGCGCTCGCTTCGATGCACTCGCATTCGGCGACGAGGTTTCACACTCGAAGCCGGCTCCCGATCTTTTCCTCCTCGCCGCGCAGCGCCTCGGCATCGAACCGGCGGACTGCCTCGTGCTCGAAGACTCGGAAGCCGGAGTCCGCGCCGCCCGCGCCGCAGGGATGAACGTGATCATGGTTCCCGATCTCGTGCCGCCATCGGAGGAGATTGCGTCAATGGCGACGTTCGTTTGCAACACGCTGCAGGAAGTCGCAGCGATCCTGTCTATCCTGAGCGGTTTACGGCGGGGGCGCCGGTGAAGCGGGCGTGCAAGCCGGCTGTCCCGCGGTGTAATCCGGCCGTCCCGCGGTGCGGGCCGGCTGTCCCGAGGTGCGGGCCGGGCTGTCCCGAGGTGCGAGCCCGGCTGTCCCGCGGTGCAATCCGGCTGTCCCGCGGTGTAATCCGGCTGTCCCGCTGTGCAATCCAGCTGTCCCGCGGTGCAATCCGGCTGTCCCGCGGTGCAATCCGGCTGTCCCGCCGTGTAATCCGGCTGTCCCGCTGTGTAATCCGGCTGTCCCGCTGTGTAATCCGGCTGTCCCGCGTGAACCGTATTCTATGGGGGTAGCGCAGGCAGGCCATATCGACAAGCGTTAGCTTGCCGAAAAGGGCTGTAGCCTGTCAGCGACGGGCTGCTGCTCGACAGCGACAGGCTGCTGCTCGTCTCTGACAGGATTCTGAGGAGGTTCATTCGAAGCCGCCGGAGCTGCGTCGGCGAATCCGAAGCGGCGCAGGATGCCATCCGCTACCGCTCCGCGCGATGTCGCGGCGCCACCTCCGGGCCGACGGAGAACGCGGGCGCCATCGTGACGGTCGTGGTGTTGCCTGCAGCATCGGCGAGGTCAAACTTCAGGTCGACGAAACCGCCCGCGACGTTCGCGACCGAGGCGAGGTCGACGCGGTAGAGGATGCCGGTCGCGCTGATCGCGGGAGCTTCCGTCACCTGCGTCGCCGTGAGCGGACGCCACACGCTTTCTCCCGAGTAACGATACGAGACAGCGGTGGCATCGGCGGCGATCTGTTGATAGACGCGGCTGGTGCTGTTGAGAATGCCGAAATCGGCGGCGGAAAAAAGGAGCGAGCCGCTGCCGTGCGGTTCGAGCCGCGTCACGAGAGTGCCGCTTCCGTCCTGCAACATCATCGTCGTCAGCGATGGCGGGATGTAGTCGGTTCGTGACGAATCGACATTCATCGAAACGGTCGTCGTCTTATTCACGCCGGGATAAAGCGTTCCCTGGTTGACCGCTTCGAGGCGGAACGCAGCCTTCGCTCCAAGATCCACCGAGGTCGAAAAAGCCGCGGTGGAAAGCCTGGCGCCGGTTGCATCGAACAGTGTGTTGATCGTGCCGGTGCGGTCGCCGACGCGCACCTCGCCGAGAGGTCCGATGATGTCCGTCGACCAGTTCAACCGTGTTCCGGTTGCCGGCGTCAGGACGGTAGACGGGAAGCGCGGCCCGAGGCCGAATTCGTAGCTCGTGCCGCTGTAGGTCCACGGCAGAAGGCCGGCCACGGTCAGGCTCACCAGCTTGTCGTTCACGACGCGCAGCAACGGCGTCGAATATTGCGTGGCGCCGTCGGCGATTGCGGTGAAGGCGATGCCGTACGAGTAGTTCGGATGGACGTCGGGCGAGACGAAGACATGCGCGTTGATGAGCGGCACATCGACGATGCTGGTCAACGAAACGACGCTGGCGGAGGTGCTGGCCGCATTCACGGCCAGCCGCCGGTCGCCGCGCGACGCCGCCGGCATAGCCAGTTGCACCGCGCCGCCTCGCAGCGCCGCGCCGCCGGTCGTGAGATTCGCATCGGCGGTCAATCCGACCAAAGGCGGGTGCTGGATCATGTAGTAGCTGTTCGCCGTTGTGTCGAGCATCGTCTCGTACAGGAGCAGCGTCTTCGCCATTGAGAGATCGGAGACGCGAAGCGCGTGCACATCGCTGAACGGAAAGGACAACGCCGTGAAGCCGCCTGTCGCACCGCCGAAGAGGATGCGGCCACCGCTGGCGTAGCCGTTGCCGGTCAGCGGCGCGCCGGTTTCGCGGCGTCCGCCGAGCGTGACGGTGTGAGGGATGTCAGCCGCGGTCAGCGCGATGGTGGTGTCCTTCGTTACGGCAACCGCTTCGCGGCCGATGAAATCGGCACCGGTAATCGCGCCGGTCGTATCGTCGAGCTCGGGCGTGTAGATGAGCATGTCCCACGCGCCCGCGTTCATCAGGATTTCGGACGTGTTGTCGTCAAGATGAGAGGCGCGAAGAACGCTCGTACGCGACTCGCTCACCCAGAAAGCGTCGGGGTACGCACGATCGAAGGTGACCGTCGCCCGCGCCGCTTTCGTGAACGCAAACTGAATGGTATGCACGTCGGCAGGCACCGCGGCATTCGTGAAGACGATCTGCCCTCCGCCTGTGAATGATGCGGCACTGGCAATGGTGATCGAATTGTCGACCGCGAAGGCCAACGAAACGTCGGCCGCGCCGCCCGCGGGTACGGTAACCGTCGCGGGCGACGGCGTCACCTTCTCGCCGAGGAGCACATTCGACTTCACAGTGAACGTCACCGATTGCGTGCCGCTGTTCGTCACGTGCAGCGAGCGCGTCGTGGTCCAGTTGCTCACATCGATCGGATCCAGGCCGAGGCTGATCGAGGGTGGATCGATGCGTATCGGCCCGGTGGCCGCGGCATAGACGTCGATGCGTCCCGCGCCGCCGGCCATGATGTCGTCGTGCAGCAGCGTGGCGTTGTTCATCAGCGCCAGCTTGATCTGCGCGGGCGTCCAGTCGTGGTGCAGCGCCTTCAGCAGAGCCGCCGCGCCGGCCACATGCGGCGTGGCCATCGAAGTACCGCTCAGCGTTGCGTATGAGTTGCCGAGATACGACGAAAGGATCGACAGTCCGGGCGCCACTACGTCCGGCTTGACGGCCATGTTCTTCATGTTCGGACCGCGCGACGAAAAGCTGGTAATCGTGTCGGTGAGATCGCTCGCACCCACAGTGATGGCGTTGCGCGACGTGCCCGGACTGGCAATCGTGTGAAAGCTGCTGCCGCTGTTCCCCGCCGCGATGGCGAAGGTGATGCCGGCCGCGGTGGCGTTGTCGATCGCGATCGAGCCGGGATCGTCCGGATTGCCGGTGCCGCCGAGACTCAGATTGGCGACATCGACATGGTCGGCGGTGTTGCCGTCCTGATTGGGATCGGCGGCGCGCTCGATGGCCGCGATCACATTCGACTCACTACCACTGCCGTTCGCACCGAGTACCTTGTAGGCGACCAGCGATACATCCGGCGCCACGCCGGTGATGATGTCCGACTGTCCCGCCACGATGCCGGCGACGTGAGTGCCGTGGCCATTGTCGTCGAGCGGATCGGCATCGTTGTTCGCGAAGTCCCATCCGCCCTTGACTTTGAATCCGGGACCGAAGCCCTTGCCCAACGCGTCGTGCATGTAATTGACGCCGGTATCGATGATGGCCACGGTGACGCCGCTGCCGCGCGAGCCGAGTGACGACCAAACTTTCGGCGCGTTGATGAGGGTGATGTTGGCCGGGTCCGCGAGCGCGTGCATCTGCATATCGGCGACGATGCGCTTGACGTACGGCAGCATCCGAAGCTGGTCGATGACCTCGCGCGGCGCGTCAAGAGCCACTCCGTTGAAGACGATTGAGTACTCGCGCCGAATCTGCGCATCCATCGCCGTTTTGCCGCTTACCGCCGTCTTGCCGCTCCGCCTGGCATTCAGGATCGTGGTCAGGTCATTGCGGAAGCGCGTAAACGTGGCCTGGTAATCGATGGCCGTCTTCGCGGCGGCGTTTGCCGCGGCGGGAGGCGCGACGAATTCGACGATGAATCCACCAGCCGGTTCTACCTGCGACGGGAGAACGATTTCCGTGCCGTCAGCCCGCTCTGCGTGAACGTTCGAATCAGCGGTGAATTGGGCCGACGCGGCTACAGCACTGGCTAGGACGACGATGGCGATCGCGAATTGTCGCATCTCGGGGCTCCCGGGTTGAGCTTGAGAACAGTGGAAGCCGGGCCAGACGGTCGATATTTCCCGTCAAAAACGATCACAGGAACCGGCGCAAATTCTCTTTCCACCACGGCCAGTCGTGGCCGAAGGCTCCGCCCCAGATCTCGAGGAGATTCGGAATCCCCTTCGACCAGAGCAGCGCCGAAAACTCGCGGTTCTTGTCGACGATCGTGTCGTACTCGCCGGTAGCGATGATCCAGTCGATGCGCGAGAGCTTGCCCACCCACTCCCCGTCCATGTTCGGGATGTACGCGGTCGGGCAATTGAAGTAGCAGGTCTCGTCCCAGTAGCCGTCGAGTTGCGCGTGGATATCGTAGATGCCGGAAAAACAGATGGCGCGGCTTACCACGTCCGGATAGCGCGCCGCGAAATTCGCGGCGTGATACGCGCCGAAACTCGCGCCGTAGACGGCCAGATCGCCGCGTTGAGCGCGATTGAACATGTAAGGCACCAACTCGTGGCGCAGATACGCGTCGTACTGCGCGTGGCGCGCCGCGCGGACCGCGGGATGAACGCCGCGGTTGTACCAGCTCTCCTCGTTCACCGTGTCGACGAGCACGAGCTGGATCTGGCCGCCGTCGACTTTGTCCGCCAGCGACTCAGGGATGCCGCGGTCCGCATTCTCGGAGAAGCGTCCGGCGGACGTCGGGAAGAGCATGACCGGCCGGCCGAACTTGCCGTACCAGAGAAACTCCATCGGACGGCCGAGGGCGTTGCTGTGCCATTGAACGTGTTCGGTGTACATGGCAGTCGCCTAAAAGCCAAATGTTGAATGGTGAATGTTCAATGTTGAATCATGTTGAATGTTGAATGAAAGGCCCGGGAGTGCATTCAACATTCAACATTCGCTTCTCCTTCATTTGCGGCAGGGCGGGCGATTCTATACGATCCGCCGCCCGGAGAAATCGATGAGAAAAAAGCGGATAGCACTGGTGTTCGGCATGGAAGACACATTCCCCTGGGCGTTGATCGACGCCATCAACTCCCGCGGCGGCGATCAGGTTGAAGCGATGCCCGCCGAGATCTCGTACCTCAAAGATGACGGCGTCTTCCCGTACGACCTCATCCTCGACCGCATCAGCCATGAGATTCCGTTCTACCGCACGTACATGAAATGCGCCGCGGCGTCCGGCGTGCAGATCGTCAACAACCCGATCTGGTGGTCGGCCGACGACAAGTTCTTCGACAACCTCGCCGCCAAGTCGGTCAACGTGGCCGTGCCGAAGACCGTGCTCCTGCCGCACAAAGAGTTTCCACCGAGCACCGAGGCCAAGTCGTTCCGCAATATGCGCTGGGTGAACTGGGACGAAGTCTTCGCCTACCTCGGCTTCCCGATTTTCATGAAACCGGCGTACGGCGGCGGCTGGAAAGACGTGTACAAGTGCGACAACCAGCAGGAGTTTTTCGCCGCGTATGACCAGACCCGCGACCTGACCATGATGGCGCAGGAAGCGATCGAGTTCGACCGTTACTACCGCTGCTACGTGATCGGCCGCAACCGCGTGCACATCATGCATTACGACCCGAAGCAGCCGCACCATCTCCGCTACGTGAAGAATCCGCCGCCGATGGAGCCGGAGTTCGAGGCGCGCATCCGCCGCGATGCCATCGCGCTCTGCGACGCCCTCGGCTACGACATGAACACGGTCGAATTCGCGGTGCGCGACGGCGTCCCGATCGCCATCGACTTCATGAATTGCGCTCCCGACGCCGACCTCGCCTCGGTCGGCGAAGAGAACTTCAAGTGGGTCGTAGAGAACATGGCCGAGGCCCTGATCGAGATCGTCACCAGCGGAAGAAAGCTCGAGCTGACCGGAACGTGGCCGCAGACGTTGAATACGAGCAAGGATGTGGAGACGGCGATTTGATTCGCTTCGCGCGTTGTCGGTTTTCGGTTTCCGGGTGTCAGCGGCGGCAAAGGGAATGAGGCTTGCTGTTCGTCCAAACCGACAACCGATAACCGACAACCCGTTAACGCAGAACGATCGCTGATATATCCTGCCCCGAATGCCTCCACAACCTTCCTTCACCCTCGGCATCGAGGAGGAGTTTCAGGTCGTCGATCCTGAGACGCGCGAGCTGCGCTCGCACATCTCCGAGATGTTCGCGGAGGGCGAGAAGCGGCTCAAGGACGAGATCAAGCGTGAGATGCACGAGGCGGTCATCGAGGTCGGTACGCCGATCTGCACTGACGTCGAGCACGCACGGCGCGAGGTGACCAGGCTTCGCCGCGAGATCATCAACCTCTGCCGCGAAAGCGGACTGCGCATCGCCGCCTCGGGCACGCATCCGATCTCGCACTGGGCAAGCGTGCCGATCACGTCAAACGAACGCTACGACCAGATCGTCTACGACCTGCAGATGGTCGCGCGCGCGAATCTGATCTTCGGCCTGCACGTGCACGTCGCCATCGAAGATCTGGAAACGCGCATCCAGGTCATGAACGCGGCGCGCTACTTCCTGCCGCATGTCTTCGCGCTGTCGGTCAACTCGCCATTCTGGTGCGGGCAGAACACCGGCTGGAAAAGCTACCGCGCCAAAGTCTTCGAGCGCTTCCCGCGCACCGGCATCCCCGACTCGTTCCGCTCTAACAGCGAGTTCGAGGAGTACGTGCAGTTCCTCATCAAGACGAATTCGATCGACAACGCGAAGAAAATCTGGTGGGACATGCGTCCGCATCCGTTCTTCCCGACGCTCGAATACCGGATCTGCGACGTCCCGATGCGCGTCGAAGAGACGATCTGCATCGCCGCGCTGTTCCAGGCCATCACCTACAAACTGTGGACGCTCTACCGCCGCAACATGGGCTGGCGTCTCTATCGCCGCATGCTTCTCAATGAGAACAAAGCCCGCGCCGCGCGCTTCGGCATCCAGGGAAAACTGATCGACTTCAGCCGCGGCGAGGAAGTGCCGTATACCGAGCTGCTCGAAGAGCTGCTCGCGTTCGTCGATGACGTCGTCGACCACCTCGGCTCGCGCGAGGCGGTCTACTACGCACGCACGATCGTCGCCCGCGGCACCGGAGCGGACCGGCAATTGCAAAAGTACGAAGAGACGAAAGACCTTCGTTCGGTCGTCGACTACATCATCGCCGAGACTGAACACGGCGTCATCTGACATGCCACGACGCGACATCCACCAGACTTACGATTTCTTCGAATACGCCCGCGTGACGGATTCCGAGCCGCCGCCCAACCGCGACCGCATCGACGTCGCCATCCTCGACATGAACCACGCCTGGCCGAACCTCGGCCACGATTCGTTGGTTCATGCCGTTCTCGAATCGGCCGAGCCGCACCGCGATGCGCTCGTCGCGGCCGGCACGAAAGTACGCGTGCTGTCGTTTGACGTGCGCCGCTTGCTGCAAATCCCGCAGTCGCCGAACGGCCGCTTCCGGCTGTACGTCGGCACCGGCGGTCCCGGTCATCTCGATCCCCGGCGGAATGACGGCGTCCGCGAAGAGAGTCAGGGCATCACCGAGAATCCTGCCTGGGAAGCACCGCTGTTCCGCCTCTTCGACGACATCGCCGCGCACCCATCCGCCGCGCTCCTCGGCGTCTGTCACAGCTTCGGTCTCATGTGCCGCTGGTCCGGCGCCGCTCGACCGGAATTGCGCGCCGAGAAAAGCAATGGGATGCCGGAGAACGTCCTCACAAATGAAGCGGCCGCGCATCCGTGGTTCGGCGACTTCGCCAGGCAACTCCCCGATCGCCGCCGCTTCCGTGTCGTCGATAACCGCCTTTTCGATCTCATCGCCGAGCACTCCTCGGCCACGATCATCGCGCGCGAGGATGAAACGAGCGACGGCGTGACGATGGTTGAATTCGCGCAGAGCGCCGATGGCATGCCGCGTGTTCTCGGCGTCAATCACCACCCCGAGATCATCGACCGCGAGCACATCATGACCGTGCTCGAAGAGAAGCGCGCGCACGGCGAAGTTTCGGAGTCGTGGTACCGCGAGCGCGTGGTCACGATGCGCGATCTTTTCGCCCATCTTGAACGCGAAAGCCGCTTGACCTCGGAGTACTCGCTCCTCGGGCCCATTCGCCATCATCTCGGCGCGCTCATCGCCGAACGCTGCGAAGTGGCGACCGCGTAAGAACCATGGATCCGCGCTTTCGTGGTTTGTTCAACTCGCAGATCACGCAGGAGCGTTACGAGTGGTACGTCCGCGAGCTGTCGTCACGGCTCGACTGCACATTCGAATTTCGCCTGGCCGAGTCGCCGCTGTTTCTGCCCGATGACTTCAAACGCTCCATCACCGACGCCGCGCAGGCCATCGTCAAGCAGCTCTCCGATCCGGCTCGCATCGAACAGATGAAGCGCGCCATTCCGGCGCGATGGGACACGCCGGGCATGGACGCACTGCCGAGCTTCACGCAGGTCGATTTCGCCGTCGTCCGCGAAAACGGCACACTCGTTCCGAAGTTGATCGAGCTGCAGGGTTTTCCGTCGCTGACCTGCCTCCAGGTCACGCAGCGCGACGTGTGGCGCGACACCATGCGTTCGATGGACGGTCTCGATCGCGAATGGTCGTGCTGGTTTTCCGGCCTCGACCGCGATTCTTTCATCGATCTCGCCAAGCGCACCATCACCGGCGGCCACGATCCGGCCGAGGTGATTTTGATGGACATCGATCCACCGAAGCAGAAAACGTATCCCGACTTCGCCGCCACGAAACTGCTCACCAGAGTCGATGCCGTCGATCCGCGCGCGCTCACGAAACGCGGCAAGCAGCTCTTCCGCGGCAACACGCGCATCCGCCGCATCTACAACCGCGTCGTCTTCGATGAGCTGATCGGCAAACGCATCGAGATTCCGTTCGACTACCGCGAAGAGCTCGACGTCGAATGGGCGCCGCATCCGAACTGGTACTGGGCCTGGTCGAAGTATGCGCTGCCATTTCTCGATCACCCGTCCGTACCGCGCGCCACGTTTGTGTCCGATCTTGAACGCGTCCCCGACGACTTCACCGCCCGCTACGTGCTGAAGCCGCTCTTCTCCTTCGCCGGCGGCGGCGTCAACGTCGAACCGACCGCTGCCGATCTCGACGCCATTCCCGCCGCCGACCGCCACGCCTGGTGCGTGCAGGAGAAGATCGAATACGAGCCGGCGCTCCAGGCGGCGGACGGCGGCGGCGTGAAAATCGAGATCCGGATGATGTTCCTGCGTCCCGACGACGAATCGAAACCGATCCTCGCGCAGAACCTGGTGCGCCTCTCGCGCGGCAAAATGCTCGGCGTCGATTTCAACAAGCAGTTCACATGGGTAGGATCATCGATTGCACTCTCGCCGGAGTCGTGAGAGATGTCGAAACTGCCGCGCCTCTGATCCCGTCGCGCCCGACACTGAAAAAGCTGCAAGTCGTCGCCGCCGGCTGTCAGGCCTGCCACATATGGAAGCTCGCAACGCAGACGGTGTTCGGCGAAGGTAAACCGTCGTCGACGGTGATGTTTGTCGGCGAGCAGCCCGGCGACAAAGAAGATTCGAGCGGCCACCCCTTCGTCGGCCCCGCCGGCGCGCTCCTTGACAAAGCCCTCGCGGAAGCCGGCATCGACCGCAAGACCGTCTACGTGACGAATGTCGTCAAGCATTTCAAATGGGAGCCGCGCGGCAAACGCCGCATTCACAAGAAGCCCAACGCCGCCGAGATCACCGCCTGCCGTCCGTGGCTCGAGGCGGAGGTCGCCGTGATCAAACCGCGTGCGATCATCTGCCTCGGATCGACCGCAGCGCAGGCAGTGATCGGACCGAAGTTCCGCGTGTCGGTCGATCGCGCACGATTCGTGGAGTCTTCGCTTGCGCCATTCGTGACCGCGACCGTCCATCCATCGTCGATCCTGCGCGCGCCGACCGATGATGCACGACACGAAGAGATGCAGCGCTTTACCGACGACTTGAAGAAGATATGGAAAGCGCTGGCAAGATGAGAGCTGAAGAACTTCGGCCGCTTCATCTTGCCAAAGCACAGACAAGAGTGTCTGTGCCACACTGACTCTCCCAAGTCTCAGCATCGACGAAACACGGCAGGATGCATGTGGCACAGACACTCATGTCTGTGCTGGCGAGGCTCGGGACGCCTGAGAATTACATTCGGGCACACGCGGCAGCGGGACGCCAGTGCTCCGTTGCGCCGCGATAAACTCCCTCCCGCATGCAGATCGCGAATTTCATCAACGGCGAATTCGCCCCGCCACGCTCCGGCGCGTATTTCGACGACATCAATCCCGCCACAGCCGAAGTCATCGCCACGATTCCCGACAGCGATGGACGCGATGTCGATGACGCCGTCCGCGCCGCGAAAGCCGCGTTTCCGGCCTGGTCGCGCAAGTCCGCGGCCGAGCGGAGCAATCTGCTGCTCAAACTCGCGGATCTGATCGAGACGAATCTCGACGATCTCGCCAGAACCGAATCGATCGACAACGGCAAAACCATCTCACTCGCGAAGCGGCTGGACATCCCGCGCGCCGTTGCGAACTTCCGCTTCTTCGCCACCGCCATCCTCCACCAGTCCAGCGACGCGCACGTCATGGACGCCGCCGCGCTCAACTACACGCTGCGTCAGCCGCTTGGCGTGGTCGGCCTCATCTCGCCGTGGAACCTGCCGCTGTATCTGCTGTCATGGAAGATCGCCCCGGCCATTGCCGC
Source organism: Thermoanaerobaculia bacterium (assembly GCA_036264035.1). Classification (GTDB taxonomy): domain Bacteria; phylum Acidobacteriota; class Thermoanaerobaculia; order Gp7-AA8; family Gp7-AA8; genus JADGNZ01. Next base: position 14,897 of record DATART010000148.1, read on the forward strand.
GGGAAACACCTGCGTCGCCAAGCCGAGCGAACTAACGCCGCTGACCGCAAACCGCGTGGCCGAGCTGTCGCTCGAAGCCGGCATTCCGCCCGGCGTCATCAACATCGTCCACGGCTACGGCAACAAGGCCGGCCGCGCGCTGACCTGCCACGACGACGTCGCCGCGATCTCCTTCACCGGCGGCACCGTCACCGGCGCCGCGGTCGCCGCCAACGCCGCGCCGCGATTCAAAAAGCTCTCGTTGGAGCTCGGCGGCAAGAATCCCAATCTCATCTTCGCCGACGCCGATCTCGATGACACGATCACCACCTCCATCCGATCCAGCTTCTGGAACCAGGGCGAGATCTGCCTCTGCGGATCGCGCATCTTCGTAGAGCGGTCGATTCACGACGAATTCGTGAATCGCTTCGCCGCCGCCGCGAAGTCGTTGCGCATCGGCGATCCGCTCGACGACGCGACCGACGTCGGCGCGCTGATCAGCGAGACGCATCTGCAAAAGGTGATGGGCTACATCGATCTGGCCACGAAGGAAGGCGGAACGATCGTCGCCGGCGGACGCCGCGTCGAACGCGCCGGCTACTTCGTCGAGCCGACCATCATCACCGGACTGGGATGCGACTGCCGCGTCCTGCAGGAAGAGATCTTCGGTCCCGTCGTCACGATCACGCCGTTCGACGGCGAAGACGAAGCCGTCGCCTTCGCCAACTCCACGCGCTACGGCCTCTCCGCGACCATCTGGACGCGCGATCTCTCCCGCGCCCACCGCATCGCCGCGAACCTCGACGCCGGCACCATCTGGATCAACTGCTGGCTCCTCCGCGACCTCCGCGTCCCCTTCGGCGGCATGAAAGAAAGCGGCGTGGGGAGGGAGGGCGGATTCGAGTCGCTCGAGTTCTTCACGGAAGCGAAGAATGTGTGCGTGAAAATCTAAAACCAATCAACCACAAAGACACAAAGATCACGGAGGTTCTCTCTGTGATCTTTGTGCCTTTGTGGTGAGGTTTGGTTATGCGACGGAGTACGCCGGCATGGATGGGCTGCATGCGGCAACTCGATCTCTACGGCTTTTCGTCAACATTCGGCGAATGGCCGTCTTGCTGTTCCTCTTCGTCATGCATAACGAACAGGGTGTCGGCCGCAGCGAGCAATTCCTGATCAGTGATGTCGCCGTACTCCATCGCGACGTCATGCGTCTGGTCCCAATAATCAGCGAGATCGTGTTCATCCCAAAACTCGCCGATCTTCCGATACGACGACGCTCCTGAAATCGGTGTTTTTCTTCTGCCCATCGTCAGCTCACGGCGTCTTCGGCACCAGCACCCAATCCGTCTTCACCCGCGCGCTCTCGTTTCCGCTCTTATCCACCGACACCACCTCGTAGTAGTACGAGATGCCGCGGTTGACGCTCGTGTCGCGGTAGTTGGTGGCGGTGACGAGTTGCATCGGCGTCAGCGGAATCGTTCCGATCGGACGCAGTTGCTCGATACCGCTTCCCTCGGTGCGGTAGATCTTGTAGCCGGCCAGGTCGGGGGCGTCGACCGGATCCCAGACCAGCCGCACGCCCGCGGTTTCGACGAGCGCCGTGAGGCCGATCGGCGGCGGAGGCGGAACGAGGTCCTTGAACGTCACGCTGACCGCGGATGACGGATCGCTCTCGATGCGCGGCGGGCCGGTAGCGGCGAGTGCGGTCACGAAGTAATCGTGCGGACCGTACGGCGGATTGTCGGTGAACGTCGCCGAGGTCACCGGCGCCGTATTCACCGGCGTCGCGAATTCATCCGCCGGCTGACCGTGCGGGAAGCGATAGACGTCGTATCCGGCGATGGGCGGCTTCTTCGCGCCGCTGATGGCGGTATCAGGCGCAGTCCACGTCAGCACGACGCCTTCGCGGCGAGCGGCCGCGGCGAGTGCGGTTGGAGCAACCGGCACTTCCAGCGGCACGATCGTGGCCAGGTTCGAGAGATCGCCGCTCGCGCCGGTCCCCTCGGTCACCACCGCGTACGTCACGCGCGTCGGTCGGCCGTCGGTCGTGTGGAACGGCGGCGTGTCTTCGTACGTCAGGCGCGCGCCCGTAGTCGCGGCCGGCAAGTTGGCGCCTTCTATGCTGTCTACCCGGTTTCGGAGCTTCAGGAACTGCGCAGGAGCGAGCGTCGGAACCTTCGAGAAAAGTTGAATGGATGCGGGACGCGTCGGATCGACGTCACCTGGGTCGCGAGGCGGCTGCGAAACCTGCAGCTCCTCGGTCGCGCGCCAGACCACGACGCGCCGGATTCCGGTCATCGACTTTCCGGCCGTCGTCATCGACGGGTAGCTCCACGACAGGAGAACTTTGGGACCACGCTGTGCTACAAGAAGATCGGTCGTGGCCTTCGGAATGATCGGGACAGGCGGATGCGGATCGCCGCGTTTGCCGCATGCAACAACGATTGCGAAAAGGAACAGCGCCGCTAGTTTTCTCACCGGCGCGGAATTCTAACGGACGGGAAGCCTCATGTGCGGAATCATCGGATACGCCGGCACGCGTGACGTGGTGCCGGTCCTCATCGGCGGACTGAAAAAACTCGAGTATCGCGGCTACGACAGCGCCGGAATCGCAGTCGTGGACGGCAACGGCGTCGAGGTTGTGCGCGCCGAGGGGAAGCTGTCGAATCTGGAGACGAAGCTGGATGCGGCGCCGCTCAAAGGCACATTCGGCATGGGCCACACGCGATGGGCCACGCACGGAAAACCGAACGAGAACAATGCCCATCCGCATCGCGACTGCACCGGCAAGGTCGTGGTCATCCACAACGGCATCATCGAAAACTTCCTGCCGATCAAACAGCGCTTGCAGAAGATCGGGCACGAGTTCAAGACCGAGACCGACACCGAGGTCGTCGCGCATCTCATCGAAGAAAACATGAAGGATGGGACGAAGTTCGTCGATGCGGTCCGCAAGACGCTCAAAGAACTGGAAGGCCATTACGCTCTGGTGATGATCGACGGCAACGAGCCGGGCACGATCATCGCCGCCAAGCAGGGCCCGCCCCTCGTCGTCGGCCTCGGCGAAAACGAAAACATCATCGCCTCGGACGTCGCGCCGCTCCTCGCCTACACGCGCAACATCATCTATCTCGAGGATGGCGAATATGCGGTCGTGGATCAGAAGACCGCCACGTTGTACGACCAGAAAGATCAAAAAATCGAGCGCGAGCCGAAGAGGATTTTGTGGGATGCCGTGATGGCCGAGAAGGAGGGCTACCGGCACTACATGCTCAAGGAGATCCACGAGCAGCCGCGCGCCGTGCGCGATACGTTCACCGGCCGGATGTTCGAAGAGTCGGGCGAGATTTTCTTCAATGACCTGCAGCTCACGCCCGACGACTGGGCGAAGATCAGGAAAGTCCACATCGTCGCCTGCGGCACGTCATGGCACTCGGGATTGGTCGGGAAGTTTTTACTCGAGGATGCCGCGCGCATACCGATCGAAGTCGATTACGGTTCCGAGTACCGCTACCGCAATCCGATCATCGATGACGGCACGCTGGTCATCGGCGTCACGCAGTCGGGCGAGACGGCCGACACGATCGCCGGCATGCAGGAGGCGAAGAAGAAGGGCGCGAAGCTCATCACCATCTGCAACGTCATCGGCGCCGCGGCCACGCGCATGTCGGACGGCGTGATCTATACGAATGCCGGACCGGAGATCGGCGTGGCATCGACGAAGGCGTTCACCACGCAGCTCACCGCCTTCTACCTGCTCGCGCTCTACATCCGCCAGCTTCGGGGCGAGGACATCGACGACCGCCGCTACGGAATGCATGAGATGCGCGTGATCCCGCACAAGATCGAAGACATCCTGGCCAAGCAGGAGAAGCACATCGAAGAGCTCGCGCACAAATACGCCAAGTCGCAGGACTTCCTTTTCCTCGGCCGCGGCGTGCACTACCCGATCGCGCTCGAAGGCGCGCTCAAGCTCAAGGAGATTTCGTACATTCACGCCGAGGGGTATCCGGCCGGCGAGATGAAACATGGACCGATCGCGCTCATCGACGAGAACCTCCCGGTGGTCGCCATCGCCACTCACACGCCGGTCTACGACAAAGTCGTGTCGAACCTGCAGGAAGTGAAAGCGCGCGACGGCAAGCTGATCGTGATCTGCGACGAAGGCGATGAGGCAATGAAGAAATTCGCCGACGACGTGATCGAGATTCCATGGACCACCGAACCGCTGCAACCGATCCTCTCCGTGATCCCGACGCAACTCCTGGCGTATTACATCGCCCTCCGCCGCGGCTGCGACGTCGACCAGCCGCGCAACCTGGCGAAGAGCGTGACGGTCGAGTGAGTCGGCGCCTTAACTTCTCAGCCGTCCCGAGCCTCACCAGCACAGACAAGAGTGTCTGTGCCACACCGATCCTGCCGAACTTGCACGAATGCGTTTACAGGGGAGGCCGGTGTGGCACAGACACTCTTGTCTGTGCTTTGGCAAGGTGCAGGGTCTGAACTTGTTATCCACGATTCGCCTTCGTTACACGCGGCCCTACGACTGGACCGGCATCCTCAACTTCCTCCGTCCCCGCGCGATCGCAGGCGTGGAGACCGTGACCGATGGCGCGTACGAACGCGACGGAGTGCGAGTAACGAATGGCGGCGAGGCGGTCGTCGTAAGCGACCAGTCGCAAGCCGCTCGCGTGCGAACAATGTTCGACGTCGATGCGGACATCGTCGCGATCGAGAAGCACTTCGCGCGCGACAAAACACTCGGTCCGCTCGTTCGGAGGTTCCCTGGCATCCGCGTTCCGGGCACATGGGATCCATTCGAGATGGCGATTCGCGCCATCGTCGGGCAGCAGATCAGCGTGGCCGGCGCGACGACGCTGATGGCGCGCATCGCATCGCGGCATGGCGTGACGCCGCAGTCGCTCATGCGCGCGCGAACGAATCCGGGCATGCCGCAATCGCGCTGGAACACTATTCGCGGATTGGCGCGAGCAGTGGCGCGTGGCGACGTGACGTTCCAACGCGGCGCGACACTCGACGAATCGATCGCTCGCCTCACCGCCCTACCCGGCATCGGCCCCTGGACCGCGCACTACATCGCCATGCGCGCGCTCCGCGAGCCCGACGCCTTCCCCCAGACCGACCTCGGCATCCGCAAAGCGGCCGGCATGATCAGCGATCGCGAGCTGCTGTCCCGCGCCGAGGCGTGGCGGCCATACCGCGCGTACGCAACGATGCTCCTCTGGCGCAGCCTGTAACTGCCTCTCTCCGCCCCTCCGCGTCTCCGCGTGAACCCGTCCCCTGTTACGCTAAGCACGCTTGATCTACACCTACGTCCCAACCCCCATCGGCGAAATCCTCATCGCCGGCGACGAAGACGCCATCGTAGAAATCCACTTCGCCGGCGCCGAGCCAGAGCCGGATTGGACCCACCACCCCGCCGCTCTTCGCGAAGCCGCGAATCAGCTGCGCGCCTACTTCGCCGGCGAGCGGACGACGTTCGACCTCCCGCTCGCGCCGAATGGAACCGAGTTCCAGCAATCCGTATGGAATGCGTTACGGCAGATCCCCTACGGCGAGACCACGACGTACTCCAAAATCGCCGAACGTATCGGACGCCCCGCCGCTGTCCGCGCTGTCGGCGCCGCGAACGGTGCCAACCCGATCCCGATCGTCATCCCCTGCCACCGCGTCATCGGCGCCAGCGGATCGCTGACCGGATTCGGTGGTGGTCTCGATGTGAAGCGCCAACTGCTGGCGATGGAAGCGCGGGTGGCGGGGCAGACGCTGTTCTGATATTCGACGCCGCTACATATCGTCGCTGAGCGTTATCTGGTCGACGACGTCGCACCCTCGAATGAGCACGTATCCCTCGCGGAACCAATGGCACTTGTCGCACTTCTCTTCTCGAAAGTAGAAGAGTTCGTCGCCCGGTAAGCGCTTTGCGGAGAGCCGCAGAACTTCGTCATCAATCCACTTAACCACACCCGCTTGCGCTGCCGCTGGAACGGTACCGATATCGACGATCTTCAAATATCGCAGCTTGATTTCGGCGATGGGCGACTGATGAGACTCGAGTGTTCCTTCCAGCAAGGCACGCGATCGACACGCAATATTTGACGGTCGTGAAGAGGCGCATGCAGCCATAGACAGCGCCAGGACGACAATTGACGTTCGCATTAAGCCGCCTAACTTCTAGTAATCCACCCGCCGCCCAAGCACAGATCGTCGTCGTAAAACACCACCGCTTGTCCCGGCGCGACTGCGCGCAGTTTCTGCGCGAATTGCACGCGCGCGCGGCCATCGGGGAGGGGAGTAACCGTTGCGGCGGCGTCGGCGGAACGCGAGCGGACGCGGGCCTGGACTTCGATCGGTCCGGATGGAGCGATGCCGCTGATCCAGTGCACGCGCTCGGCGGTCAGCTCGTCGCGCTCCAGGTCGGAGGCTTCGCCGACCACGACGCGCTTCGTGAACGGGTTCACATCGACGACGTACATCCGATCGGACGTGCCACCGATGTCGAGGCCGCGGCGCTGGCCGATGGTGAAATGGTAGTAACCGTCGTGCGTGCCGATCACCTTGCCGGAGATGTCGACGATCTCGCCTGCACTGTCCCCGGGTGCGATCGCCGCTTCGCGCTCCACGATTTTCGCGTAGCTGTCGGTCTGCGGGACAAAGCAGATCTCGTACGACTCCTTTTTGCGCGCCACCGTCAGCCCCGCCTCCTCGGCCACGTCGCGGACCTCGGGCTTGGTCATCTCGCCGAGGGGGAAGAGCGCGCCGCGGAGCTGCTCCTGCGTCAACTCGAAGAGGAAGTACGACTGATCCTTCGCCAGATGCAGCGCCTTGCGGAGCTCGAAACGGCCGTCGGCGTCTCGCGTGATGCGCGCGTAGTGCCCCGTCGCGATTTTCTCCGCGCCGATGGCGCGCGCCTTCTCGTGAAAGAGATCGAACTTCACGTGCGTGTTGCAGAGCACGCACGGACTCGGCGTGAGGCCGCTCAGGTACGACTGCACGAACGGCGCGATCACCTTCTCGTGAAAATTCTGCTCGAGGTTGAGCGTGAAGTGCGGGATGTCCAGCTTCCACGCCACGCGGCGGGCGTCGGTGAGATCGTCGATCGTGCAGCATCCGCCGTAGGTTGTATCGGCGTTCGTGAGGTTGTCGTACATCTGCATCGACAGACCGACCACCTCGTGTCCGGCGGACTTGAGGATGTACGCGGCGGTCGACGAATCGACCCCGCCCGACATGGCTACAGCGACTTTCACGGCCATCCGAGAAGCGCCCGCCCCGTGAGTGAAATTCCGTCACGGCACCTGTTGTGCATGCCTGAAAGCGCGTGGTCCAAACAAGCGAAGAAGTGGCGGGGAAGGCTCAGTGCGTGCTGGTCGTCGACGACGATCCCAGCATCCGCAGGATGATCGTTGCGGCGCTCAAGCGCGATGGCTACGTCTTCTGCGAAGCGCCGAATGGCAAAGAAGCGCTCGACATGATGCGCAAAGAGCATCCAAACGTGGTCGTGCTCGATCTGATGATGCCGGTGCTCTCCGGATGGGACGTGCTGCAAGCGCGCGAGCTGGAGCCGGAACTGAAGCAGATTCCGGTGATCGTGATCAGCGCGAATCGCGCCCCCGAGGTTGCAACGGCGGTGGACAAAGGCATCTGCGCATTTCTGCCGAAGCCGTTCGACATCGGCGCGCTCAGCGCGCTGGTCCGCAGTTGCCTGCCGGTAGGCGGCGTGCGCAGCGCAGCGACCGCAAACGGCGAAGCCGAAGTTCCCGCCTGCTAAGATTCACCGCCATGTGGGTTTGCATCATCATGGGAAGTGATTCCGACGCCGAGGTCATGTCGCAGGCGTGCGCGGCACTCGATGAAGTTGGCGTCGCGTATGAGATGAAAGTCGCGTCCGCGCATCGCAGTCCGGAGCGCACGAAGCAGATCGTGACCGATGCCGAGCGCGATGGTGCCGGGGTCTTCATCGCCGGCGCGGGGATGGCGGCGCATTTGCCGGGCGTCGTGGCGTCGCTGACGACGAAGCCGGTCATCGGCGTCCCGCTCAGCGGCAGCGCACTGCAAGGCGTTGATGCTCTGTATGCAGTCGTTCAGATGCCGCCCGGAATCCCTGTCGCCACCGTTGCCATCGGCGGCGCGCGCAATGCCGGCGTGCTGGCGGCGCAGATCATCGCGCTAACTGATGCCGCGCTCGCGGCACGGCTGCGCGAGCAGCGCGTGTCGATGGCCGAGGCGGTAGCGGTGAAGTCAAAGAAGGTGGAGAAGTCGACGAGAAGCTAGTCGATTAGTGGGCTGGTAGATTCGTAGATCAGGAAAAGCTCACTGATCGACTGATCCACTAATCTACTGATCCACTAATGCACCACCATCATCACCACCCGCGCAGCTCCTCGGCGTCACGCAAACTGCTGATCGCCTCGATCGCCACCGCCACATTTGTGGTCGTGGAAATCGTCGCCGGCATCCGCGCGAACTCCCTCGCGCTCATCGGCGATGCGCTGCACAACGTTACTGACACGCTCGCGCTGCTGCTGGCGCTCTTCGCGGTGCGCGTGGAACGGCGGCCGGCGACGAGCGCGAAGTCGTATGGATGGCATCGCGCCGGCGTGCTTGCTGCGTTCATCAACGCGGGTGCGCTGGCGGCGTTCACGATTTTTCTGTTCGTGGAAGCAGCGCAACGTCTGCGCGCGCCGGCGAGCGTGAATAGCGGAGCGATGCTCGTCACGGCCGGCGCCGCGCTCGTCCTCAATGGCGCGATCACGCTCTGGCTGCGCGGCGAAGGGCGTCATGATCTCAACATCCGCGGCGCCGTCCTGCACATGCTCGGCGACGCCATCTCCTCGGCCGGCATCATCATCGCCGCGCTGCTGATCCGCCGCACGGGCGCGCTCTTTTGGGATCCGGCCGTCTCGATCGCCATCGGCGTGCTCATTTTGTGGAGCAGTTGGGGCATCCTGCGCGAGGCAATCAATCTGCTGCTCGAAGGGACGCCGGAAGGAATCGATCCCGACGCCGTGACGCGGGCCATCGCCGCGCTCGATGGCGTCGACGGCGTCCACCACCTCCACATCTGGGCTCTCGGCGCATCCCGTCCGGCGCTCTCGTGTCATCTGATGGTGGGCGACATCCCGGTGCGCTCGACCGGCAACCTGCTGTCGCGCGTAAATGCGATGCTGGAGCACGACTACGGCATCACGCACACGACCATCCAGTTCGAATTCGCCAGCTGCGACGTTGATGACCCCTACTGCGTTCCGTACGGGGAGTGAGGCGGTGGCTCGCGTGCTGGCGCTGCGTTGCAGTCGACGCGGTGCCGTCGCCGGATGGCGACTCGGAAGGTAGCCGGTGGTCGCGCGCGAAGCGCGAGACCACCGGATTCATGACCGTTACCGATTTCCCGACCGCGGCAGCGGTCGCGGAGGGAATTCACGCGGCGTGGTATTTCGTACGCGACTCCTGCCGGAGTCGGTCTCCGAGGCGGACCGATTTTTCCGGTGGTCTCGCGCTTCGCGCGCGACCACCGGCTACCCTACGTGTCGCCATCCGGCGACGGTTCCGCGTGTTGGGTCAACGCGGAGCGAGCATCGACAGAAAGTCTTCGTTGCCTACAATTTCGCCCGCAATTCCGCCTCGTGCGCGCGGGCGCGCTCGAGTGCGGCTTCGAGTGAACGCACGACTTCCTGGGCGGAGGCCAGCAAGTCGGCATTCGTATCGTTATCGGCAGTCGCGGCGAACGGGTCGCCAAACGGATTTTCGTCCTCGGCGGACACATCGATCGGTTCCACCTCGAACGGCGACACGGTGATCGTCTCCTCGGCATCGAACGATTTCATCGACAACTTCGGCGTCCCTGCCGACATCTGCGTCACTCCGGACTTTGCCGACATGTCGGGCGCTTCCAGCTCCGGCTCCTCGTGCAGCGTCGTGTCGACGTTGTTCTTGAGATTGTCGAGAATGCGCGCGACCGCGGCGCGCAACGTCGCCGTCACGCCGGTGCCGGTGATCGCCGACGCTTCGACGACAGCCGCACCGTTCGGGTTCAGATAACCGTTCATCGTCTCGACGGAGTCGACGTTCGGCAGGTCGCGCTTGTTGTATTGAAAGACGAGCGCCACCTTCTGCGGATCGATGCGGTTGAGACGCAGGTTCGTTTTCAGATTCTCCAGACTGTCGAGATTCGAATCGCGCATCGACGATTGCGAATCGGCCACGAACACCACCCCGTCCGCGCCGCGCAGCACCAGCTTGCGCGTGGCGTCGTAGAAGACCTGGCCGGGTACGGTGTAGAGCTGCACGCGCACCTTCTGGCCCGCGATCGTGCCGAGTTCCATCGGCATGAAGTCGAAGAAGAGCGTGCGGTCCGTCTCCGTCGACATCGAGATCATCTTGCCCTTGTTGTCGAGCTTCGGATTGCCGTAGATCTTCTCCAGATTGGTCGTCTTCCCGCAGAGTCCCGGCCCGTAGTAAACGAGCTTGACGGTGACCTCGTTGATCGCTTTGTTGATGAGGACCATGGATTGGTTAGCTTAACTGATGGGGGGTGGGGTGTGGGGAGTTGGGTGTAGGAGTTGAGGCACTGAGAGCAGTGATGCCCTTCGACTCACTCCCACGCCCCACTCCCTACTCCCCACACCTGCCCACCCGCGATATCCTTCCCGCATGTCCCGCAAAGAGTTGTTCGAAAAAGTAGCGATGGAGCAAATCATCGGCGTCGTGCGCGAGAACAGCGTCGCGGCGGCGGAGTCGGTGGCCGAGGCGTTCGCGGCGAATGGGATACGAATTCTCGAGGTGACGTTGACGACACCCGAGGCGTTCGGACTCATCGAGCGGTTCGCGGAGAGGTTCGCGCCGATGGGCGTGGTCATCGCCGCCGGAACCACGCGCAGCGCGAACGACGCGGCGCAGGCGCGGCGCGCGGGCGCGAAGATCATCGTCTCGCCGCATACGGATGTCACCGTGATCGAGTACGCGAACGAGCACGACCTGCTCTGCGTCGCCGGCGCCGGCACAGCGACGGAAATCATCCGCGCTTGGGAAGCGGGGGCCGACATCGTGAAGGTTTTCCCGGCGCTCTACCTCGGCGGACCTGACTACATCCGCACGCTGCGCGGTCCGATCCGCGACGTGCCGATGCTCGCCGGTGGCCCCGTTCCGCTCGACACGATCGAGAGTTACCTCGACGCCGGCTGCATGGCGGTCAACCTCGGCGCGTCGCTGGCCGTGCCCGATCTCGTGAACACCGAGCAGTGGGAAGAGATCGGACGCCGCGCGCTGCTGGCGACGTCGATCATTCAATCGCGCAACGTCGCCATTACCGCCGATTCGTACGTGCACTGATCGTGAGCGGATCGATTCACAAGGCCTATCTCGTTCCGGGGCAGCCGCACATTCTGCTCGCGCCCGAGCAAAACGCCGGCTGGGCGTCGCTCAAGCAGAGCTACGAGGCGATCGGACGCGAGATCGAGCGCTCCGGTGCCGAGCTGATGCTGCTCTATTCGACGCAGTGGTTCTCCGTCATCGGACATCTTTTTCAGACTGATCCGAATCCGCAGTGGACGCTGGTCGATCAGAACTGGTACCAGTTCGGCGAGATCCCGTACTCGTTTCGCATCGATCCGGAGTTTGGAACGTTGTACTCGTCCGTCTGCAAGGACCTCAGTATGCAGACAGCGACGGTGGACTATCACGGCTTTCCGATCGATACCGGCACCGTCGTCGCGCTGAAGCTGCTCAATCCGAACAATGCCATTCCGGCGTCAGTCGTCTCGTGCAACATCTACGCGGAGCGCGACGAGACACGCGCCCTCGGCCGCGCTGCGCGCACTGCCATCGATCGCTACGGCAATAAGACGATCGTGGTCGTCGTGACGAATCTCTCCAATCGCTACGAAGTCGGCGAAATCGACATCGCGAACGATCACATCTCCTCGTCGAAGGACGACGAGTGGAATCGCAAAATCCTGGAGATGCTCGGCGAAGGACGGCTGGAGGATGTGGCTCAGGTCGCGCGCGAATTCGGCCGCGAAGCAAACGCCGACATGGGATTCAAGGCCATCTGGTGGCTTGCGGCGCTGGCCGGCGAGAACAACAAATACGACGGCAAAGTATGGGATTACCAACCGGTCTGGGGCACCGGCAACGGCATCGTCGAGCTGACGCCGAATGCGAACAAGGAGCTCGATTTCGAGAAGGAGTTCGACGAGGGCCCGGTCGAAACCGGCACCGGCCTCGAATCGCACAACGTGCTCGAAGGCGGACCCGACGTCGGCCGCGCGAGCGAGATGTCGTCGCAGGAAGAGTGGCCCGAGGATCGCGCTCCGAACGCCGCTCCGAACGCCACTCCGATCATGGCCACCAACGCTGCGTCGCCGGTCGGACCGTATCCGCACGCGCGCCGCGTCGGCGATCTGCTGTTTCTCTCCGGCATCGGCCCGCGCCGCCCGGTGACGAATGAAATTCCGACAGGTATCGAGGCCCAGACGCGCGCCACGGTCGACAACATCAAAGCCATTCTCGAAGCCGCCGGCAGTTCGCTGGAGAAAATTCTCGACGTGACTGTCTATTTGACTGACATGAAAGGCGACTTCGAACGATTCAATCGCGTCTACGCGGAAGTGCTGGGCAAGATCCAGCCGACGCGTACCACGGTCGGCGTCGACTCGCTGCCGACTCCGATTTCCGTCGAGATGAAAATCATCGCCGCCGCCTGATGACACTCATCGACATATCGCCTGTCATCGATGCCGCCATCAACGTCTGGCCGGGCGATACGCCGTTCGTGCGCACGATCAACGCGGACATGAACACCGGCGCGAATCTGACGCTCAGCGACATGCGCGTTTCGCTGCACGTCGGCGCGCATGCCGACGCGCCGAGCCATTACCTCGCGGACGGCGAGGACATCTCCATCCGCCGTCTCGATCTCTACCTCGGCCGCTGCATCGTGGTGGACGTCGACGTCGCGCGCGGGGATCGCATCATGCCCGATCACGTGGCCGACAAACTCGAGGCGCTCTGCGCGCCGCGCATCCTCTTCCGCACCGGCACGTTTCCCGATCACCGCACGTGGAACAATGATTTCGCGAGCCTCTCGCCGGAGCTGGTCGACGATCTCTATCATCATGGCGTCCGCCTGATCGGCATCGACACGCCCTCGGTCGATCCCTTCGATTCGAAAGCGCTCGAAGCGCATCACGCCTTCGCACGCAACGACATGGGCATCCTCGAAGGCCTCGTGCTCGCGGGCATCGAGGAAGGCGAATACGAACTGATCGCGCTCCCACTCCGCATCAAAGGCGCGGACGCGAGTCCCGTACGCGCGGTGCTGCGGACGCTTTAACAGTGATTCACTGCATGGGCGGCGAAGTCGAGGTTGCGGGCGCAGTCGTGGTCGCGGTTGTCGTCACCGGCGGCACATCGGGCGCGGGCGGCGCCTCGCTCTTTGTCACCGGCTTGGTCACCGGAGGCGGCGGCGTGGGCGGCGCGGGCTTCGACGTCTCCGTGTCGTAGCGCTTCTGAATTCCGCTCTGCTGGCGGTTGCGGATCAGCCAGCGGAGTAGCTTCGACTCGTTGATGCCGATGAGAATGTCGTTGACGGATTCGTAGACTGAGGGATCGTTAACCAGTTTGCCGGCCGTCCCTTCGCCGCGATTCAGTTTCGCGACAGTGTCGTTGAGCTGGTGAAGAAGTCCCGTGAACTCGTTGAGCGCCTGATCGCCGTACTGCTTGTCGTTCATCAGGCGCGGCACGAGACCTTGTCCGCTTTGATACGACGCGGTGATCGCCGCGAGATTCGAAGACGTCGTCTTCAAATTGTCGACGAGGTCGTAGACTTTCTTCTTCCCTTCGGGATCGGTCAACAACGCCGGGATCATGCCCTGGCCGCTCTTCAGGCTCCCCTGCACGTCGGCGACGAGCGTCTGCAACGAGCGGGCGCTCTCCTGGATCGAGCCGGTGAGCGAGGTTGCGTAGGCGTCGTCATACACGAGGCGTCCGACCAGGCCCTTGCCGCTCTCGACGTGGCCGAGGATTGCGTTGGTCTTGTTGAGCGTGGTCAGGAACGTGTCGGTGATGCGCTGCTTGGTCTCGGGCGTCGACGTCAGCTCGCCGATGAGACCTTCGCCGCGGTCGACGCGGCCGAGGATGTTCTTCAGCGCGTACGAAATCTGTACGAAGTTGTCGACGAGATCCTCGCCCGAGGAAATGAGCTGATCGACATTGGTCTGGCGCGCGGCCGGAATCATGGCGCCCGGCTCGAGCGCGTCGAACTTCGGGCTGCCGGGAGATATATCGATGTAGCTGTCGCCGGCGAGCAGGCCGAGTTTCTTCATGCGCGCGCGGGAGTCGGTACGGATTCGGTCGGCGTACTTACGGTCGACCATCAATTGGATATCGACGTCGCGCATTTTGGGGTCAAACGGAAGGGTGATGTCCTTGATGACGCCGACCGTCACGCCCGAGATCTTGACCGGATTGCCCTCGGCCAGGCCGGTGACGTTGTCGAGGCGCACTTTGTATTCGTTCTTGCGCGAGAAGATCTTCTGCTCCGATCCGATGAAGAAGACGAAGATCATCAGCACGAGCAGCGAGGCCGCGACGAGAAGCCCGACGCGGATCGTTTTTTCTTTGGGTTTAGGTGCCATCGTTTTGTACCGAACCGTTTTGTTGCGTTGTCAGATTTCAGCGCTTAAGAAGGCGGCTGGGCCGCGGTGACGGCTGAGGCTTTCAGGAATTCGCGCAGCACCGGATGCTCCGAGGTGCGCGCCTCTTCCATCGTCCCCACCCACTCGAACACACCTTTGTTGAGAAAGGCGATGCGGTCGCCGACCGAGAATGCTGACTGGATGTCGTGCGTCACGACGACCGAGGTGACGTTGAGTTTCGACTGCAGATCGATGATCAATTCGTTGATTTTCTGCGACGTAATCGGATCGAGGCCGGTGGTCGGCTCGTCGTACAAAATCATCTTTGGATCGAGCACGATCGATCGCGCCAGCCCGACGCGCTTGCGCATGCCGCCGGAAAGATCGACCGGCATGAGACTCTCGGTATTCGGCAGGTTGACGAGCCCCAGCTTTTCTTTCACCGCCCGCGCAATCTCTTCCTCGGACATCTCCGCATGCTCGCGCAGCGGAAAGGCGACGTTCTCGAAGACGTTCATGGAGTCGAAGAGCGCTCCGCTCTGAAAGAGCATCCCGAATTTTTTTCGAACGCGGTACAGCTCTTCCTCGGGATGATCGGTGATGTCCTCATCTTCGACGATGACGCGCCCGCTGTCCGGCGCTTCGAGTCCGAGCATGTGCCGCAGCGTGACCGACTTGCCGCTTCCCGATCCGCCCAGGATGACCAGGACTTCGCCGCGGTAGACCTTGAGGTCC
This sequence comes from Thermoanaerobaculia bacterium, assembly GCA_036264035.1. GTDB lineage: Bacteria > Acidobacteriota > Thermoanaerobaculia > Gp7-AA8 > Gp7-AA8 > JADGNZ01. Next base: position 30,271 of record DATART010000148.1, read on the forward strand.
GCGCCGCGCAGCACCTGCTTGTTTCCGTACGCTTTGTTGACATCGCGGAACTCGACGAAGAGATCGCGCGCATGGCGCCTTCTGTCAGGCGTCTCGCGCGGCTCGGCGCGGCGGTCGGGAGCGATCGTCATTTCGGTCATCAGAAGATGAAAAGGAAAACTTTCGTCAGGAAGAAGTCGAGGATCAATACGGTGATCGACGCGGTGACGACGGTGGCAGTCGTGGAGCGCCCGACGCCATCCGCGCCGCCGGTCGTGCTCAGACCGTTGTAGCAGGCGATGAGACCGATCGTGAATCCGAAGAAAAAGGTCTTGCCAACGCCCGATGCGAGATCGTTGTACTTAACGGTTTCGATGACGCTGCGGATGTAGAAGTTCGAGCTGAGGTGCAAGCTGCCGACAGCGATGACGAGCCCTCCGAGGAT
>DATART010000180.1:0-8490 GCA_036264035.1 Thermoanaerobaculia bacterium
TGTAGCGCTGGTGCTGACCGCGGATGCGATCAATTACGAGAATCGCGACCTGCAGGCATCAATCGATTTGTCGGTCATCGAAGAAGTCGAATACGACGACGAGACTGCCACCGGCCATACCATCGCCGGCAAGGTGCTGCGCCTGCGCGCGCACAATCACGTCTTCGAGTTCACGCTCGATCTGCCGTCGGCGAAACAGTGGGAAACGGCACTGCCCGCGCGCCGTCTCGATCGCGCGAAAGCGGTTTGACGGAATCGCGTCCGCCGCAAAGCAGTTGTGAGGAATCCTCGTCGGGGTGTGGCGCAGTCTGGTAGCGCACCTGCTTTGGGAGCAGGGGGTCGGAGGTTCGAATCCTCTCGCCCCGACCAATTCTTTCCTTCCGCTCTTCTGTCCCCGTAGCTCAGTCGGATAGAGCAACAGCCTTCTAAGCTGTGGGTCGCAGGTTCGATCCCTGCCGGGGACGCCAGCGACGCGCTGGAGCGTTGGTTGGCCTAGCCTCGGCCGACGATGTCGGATGCAACCGAGATCTTGCTCAGAGGCTAGGTCGTGAAACCAGCGTTTAGAAGGAGCCGCGATTGGCGTTGTTGTCGCGGAAATCGTTGCTGCTTTCCTGGCGCGACGACGGGGATGACGTGCCGCGATTCGACTCCTCGAACGTGCCGCGGTCATTGCCCTGGGAGATGTAATTTTGGCGCTCCATGTCCGTCGCGCCGTTGTTGCCGCCCATGTTCGGCTGACGGGTGCGTCCGCGGCTGTGGCCACCTTCACGGCCGATGGCCGACATATGGGCGCGGTCGCGGCTCACTGCTTCGCCGCCTTTGCGTCCAGCCACGCGCGCTTCATCGGATGTGAATTCGTGAGCGGTCCCTTTTGCATGCGCCGCTCGTCCGCCTTTGCTGGCAATCTCACGCTGTTTGCTCGCATCCATCGATGCAAAACCGCGCTTGCTCGTATTCGCCATGAGAGTCTCCTTCGCGTTGAAAATCGATACCGCAAGAACTGCGTAACGACCTGCGTGAGGCGAGCTAATCGGCTTCACGAACTGTGCCAGTGAACTCCGCGATAACTCGCCGTCGCAGCGACATCGCGCACGCGGGAATTGGCGCTGTATGATCCGCATTCTGCGCTGTGCATTTGGCACCACGGTTCCGCCACGGAGAGATGGGTGAGTGGCTGAAACCAACGGTTTGCTAAACCGTCGTAGGGCCTAAAGCTCTACCGAGGGTTCGAATCCCTCTCTCTCCGCCAGCGGCGACGCGCCGCAGCGTTGGTTGGCCTGGCCTCCTTCGCGACGCGCGACTGATCGGACATCGGCGCGATTGCACGCTAGCTATACTCGGCGCGCATGAGGCTACGCATCGTCGCCGCCCTCTTTCTCGTCGCCGCACCGATGATGTTTGCCGCGCCGGTCGATCGCGCCGCCATGGCGGCGAAGGTACGCGCCGAATTTCTGCATTCGTGGAACGCCTACGAGCAATACGCCTGGGGTCACGACGAGCTTCGTCCGCTCACGAAGCAGCCGCGCGATTGGTACGGCCAGTCGCTGCTGATGACTCCCGTCGATTCGCTCGACACGCTCGTTCTGATGGGCTTCGATGCCGAGGCGCTCAAGGCGAAGACGCTGATCGTCGATCGCCTTTCCTTCGACAAAGACATCGACGTGAAGGTGTTCGAGGTGACGATCCGCCTTCTGGGCGGTCTCCTCTCCGGGTATCAACTGACCGGCGACGCGCGCCTCCTCCACCTCGCCGACGACCTCGGCACACGCCTGCTGCCCGCGTTCAATACGCCGACCGGCATGCCGTACATGTACGTCAATCTGCGCACCGGAAAGACCTCCGGCGCGCGCTCCAATCCCGCGGAGATCGGCACGCTCATCCTCGAATTCGGAACGCTCAGCAAGCTGACGCACAAGCCGGTCTACTTCGAAAAAGCGAAGCGAGCAATCATTGAGTTGTACAAGCGGCGTTCGAAGATCGATCTCGTCGGCGAAGAGATCGACGTCGAGACCGGCGCCTGGGCCGGCAAGGCCAGTCACGTCGGCGGCGGCATCGATTCGTATTACGAATACCTGCTGAAGTGCTCGCGGCTGTTCGGCGACAAAGACTGCGCCTCGATGTGGAAGACGAGCATCGCCGCCTTGAACAAGCACCTCGCGGAAGATGCGCCGTCCGGCCTCTGGTACGGCGAAGTGGACATGGACACGGCGAAGCGCACCGCCTCCGAATTCGGCGCGCTGCACGCGTTCCTCCCCGCGGTGCTGGTGCTCGGAGGCGACGTGAAACGCGCGCGCCGATTGGAAGAGTCGTGCTTCCGCATGTGGACGCTGCGCGGCATCGAGCCCGAGGTTCTCGACTATCGGACGATGACCATCAAGGCGCCCGGCTATCAACTCCGTCCCGAGATCATCGAATCGGCGTACTACCTTCACCACGCCACGCACGACGCCCGTTACCTCATGATGGGAAAGACGTTCTTCGATTCGCTCGCCGCCCACTGCCGCACCGAGACCGGCTACACGACGCTGAAGAGCGTCGTGACGATGGAGAAAGGCGACCTGATGCCGAGCTACTTCCTCGCCGAGACGGTGAAGTATCTCTACCTTCTGTTCGCGCCCGACTCCGCGCTCGATCTTGACAAAGTCGTCTTCAACACCGAGGCCCATCCAATCAGACGGACGTGGTGAACTCGCCTCCTCCTTCGGGAGGCACGAATGCCGGCTGCTCGATGGGCAACACCACGTAGAACGTCGTGCCCTTTCCGGCTTCGCTCTCGACCACGATCTTTCCGCCGTGCTCCGAGACGATCTGTTGAACGACAGCCAGACCGAGTCCCGTGCCTCCACTCTTCCTGGTGGTGAACAGCGGTTCGAAGATGCGATCGAGCACGTCAGGCGCAATGCCGGTGCCGCGATCGCGAACGAGAATCGCGGCGCATCGGTCGACCCCGGCCAATCGCTCGCGGAGGAACGGAATCGTGTCGGCCCGGACGGCGCCGATGGTGATGGCAGCGCCGGCAGGCGAAGCATCGCGGGCGTTGACGATGAGGTTCAGCATCACCTGCGAAAGTTGCCCGGAATCGGCCCTGATCGTGAGCGAGTCGGCCGGCCCGACCTCGAGGCTTCGATCGCGGAGAGCCAGGCGCGCCTCTTCACTGAAGTCGCGTAGCCACTCACCAAGATCCAGCATCGTCAGCCGCGGCGCGGCCGGGCTGGCGAAGCGGAGAATCTGCTGGCTGACGAGACGGCCGCGCCTTACGGCGTCCAGGATGTGTCTGACCGGCTTCTCCATGCCGGCGTCCTGGCCGATCTTCCGATGAAGAATCTCGGCGGACGGCTGAATGCCCATCAGGATATTGTTGAACTCGTGCGCGACCGACGCCGCCACGCGGCCGAGCGATTCGACGCGTACGGCCTGATCGACCTGGCGCTCCATCTCTTTCTGTTTCGTGATGTCGCGGAAGGCCAACACCACACCTTTCATCTCTCCCTGGCAATCGAGTTTCGGAGCGGCCACGTAATCGACGTGGAGGAACGTTCCGTCTTTGCGCCAGAAGACGTCGTCGCTGACGTGCCGCACGACGCCGTCGCGCAGAGTGGCCTGGATCGGGCAGTCCTTCCGTTCGCGCGGCGATCCGCCGGCCGTGGAGTGGTGGATCGTCTCGTGAGCCGGCTTTCCGATGAGATCCGGCGGATCCCATCCGAGCATCGCCGCGCATGCCGCGTTCTCGAACGTGAGGTTGCCTTCCAGGTCCATGCCCGTCACGCCCTCGGCGATCGAATTCAGGATCTGCTCGTACCGCCGCAGCATCCGTTCCGCCGTTTCGAGGGCGACGTGCCGCTCGGTGACGTCGCGGAAGTTGATGACGACGGCGCGAACCGCCGGATTCTCAAGCTGGTTGGTTCGGAGAATTTCCAGATACCGCCACGATCCGTCGCGATGGCGGTAGCGAAGATCCGTGTCCGCCGATATTTCGTAGCGCTTGCCGAGGATTTCCGCGAAGCGGATGCGCGCCTGCAACAGATCGTCGGGGTGTGTGAACGTAAAGACAATGCGGCCGAGAAGCTCACCGGCCTCGTAACCGAGAATGCGTGTGACGGCCGGGCTGACATAGAGAATGCGGCCCTCGCGATCGACAAGACAGATACCGTCCGAGCTCTTCTCGACGAGGGCGCGGAATCGTTCCTCCGATTTCCGCAGCGCCTCCTCGGCGCGATTGCGCTCGAAGGCATGGCGAACCGACCGGACAATCGTATCGGCGTTGGCGCTTCCTTTGACGAGATAGTCCTGCGCGCCCAGTGCGACTGCATCGAACGCCGTCTGTTGATCGCCGTTTCCGGTGAGAACGACAACAGCCGTGCCGCGAGCCAGTTCGCGTGTGGTCTGCAATGTGGCCAGACCGCGGCTGTCCGGCAGCGTCAGATCGAGCAGGATGACATCGACAGGCGTCGAACGGAGCACCGCCAACGCGTCGGATAAACGCTCCACCGCCGTGATCGCGAATGAGGGCGGGCGGAGCGTGCCCCGGATCAGGCGCGCATCCGCGGGGCTGTCTTCGACGAGGAGAACGTGCAGCGGCGCGAGGGTGTTGAGCGAGAGCGATTGAGCCGACATGGATCGCTCCATAGTCAAGCGCGATGCCGCCGCTAAGTCATTGAGAACACGAGCAGTGCTGCCGTTCTGAATCGACGAGATCTCGTCGATCGGCGAAATCGTGAACGTCAGCGCGAGCGCTTGAAACGCGCCGGCTCGATGTGATGCTTGCGCAGTTTCGAATAGAGCGTCGTCGGCCGCAGACCCAGGCGCGTGGCCGCACCAAGCGGGCCGCCGACACGTCCGCCACTCTCCGCGAGCGCTTTCTCAATGGCCGACTTTTCCATCTCATCGACGCGCAGCGGCAGGGAGCCGCCGCCGGCCGGATCGGTACGCTTCGGAAAGAACGCCGGCGGAATGACCAACTCCTCGCTGCGCGCCAGGATCACGGCACGCTCGATCACGTTCTCCAGCTCTCGCACGTTCCCGGGCCATCCGTACTCGCGAAGGCGTTGCATGCTCGCACTTGAAATGCCGTTGATGTTCTTGCCGAACCGTTTGCTGAAGATGGAGGTGAAGTGTTGCACCAGCGGCGGGATGTCTTCCGGCCGCTCGCGAAGCGCGGGGATGTGGATCGGAAAAACGCTCAGGCGGTAATACAGGTCGCCGCGGAACGTGCCCTCGGCGACGCTCTTCTGCAGGTCGCGATTCGTAGCAGCGATGACGCGCGCGTTCGTGTGCAGCGTCTGGCTGCCTCCGACGCGTTCGAACGTACGTTCCTGCAACACGCGGAGCAGCGCCACCTGAATCTCCGGCGACAGGTCGCCGATCTCGTCGAGGAAAATCGTCCCGTTCGAAGCCAGCTCGAAGCGGCCGATGCGCCGCTGCATCGCGCCGGTGAACGCACCCCGCTCGTGCCCGAAAAGCTCGCTGGCGATCAGCGAGGGAGAGAACGAAGCCGCGTGTACGCAGATCATCGGACCATGAGCCCGGGGAGAGCGGCGATGGATCTCACGCGCGATCAACTCCTTTCCCGTTCCGGTCTCGCCGGTGATCAGCACGGTGGCCTCGGTCGAAGCCACCTTGTCGACGTCCGACAACACGGCCCGCATCGCCTTCGAAACGCCGATCACCGATCCCATGAGCCGGCTGTCGTCAATTTCGGCTTTGAGGAAGGTGTTCATGTCCTCGAGGTGCTCCACGCGCTTCCGGTTGATGACGATGTTGGCCTGGTTCACGACCAGCGTCAGGAGCAAGCGGTCGACCTCTGTCGGGAAATTGCGCCGCGCCGATGCGGCCACGATCACCAGATCGGAATGGTCGCCCGGAATCACGGTCATGCGTAATGAGCGGCCTGCGTCGGCGGGATCGACGACCGTGGCCATGGCATCGCCCGAGACCAGCAGCTTCCGCGCGACGGACGTGATCCGGAGATTCTTATCTGATTCTGTCCGCCTGCTGCGGATCGCCGTGACCGGAGCAGGGTCTTCGCGGGACAAGCCCGCGTAGACAAAATCGAGATCGACGGCTTTCAGGAGAACGTCCGCGACGTCGTCGACGATTTGACGCAGGCCGAAGCCGTTCCAGACGGCCGGTAGAGCCGAGAGTGAAACGATCTCGCTGAGCGCGCGCCGTAAGCTGGTGCCGGCGCCATCGTCGCTCATGCGCTGCAACGCCCGTTGCTGGCGCTGATGCCGGCAAGGACCTGCTCCGGCGGAAGGTAGAACGGGTTCTTCTGCATCACGCCGCCCACGACTGCGAGCGGATGCGTGCGCATCGCGTCGAGGACGGCCGAACCGCCGACGCGGGAAAGATCGTAGACGCAGATGATCGTCTGGCCATACTTGGCGGCGAGCGAATTGAGACGTGCTTCGTAATCGATGAATTGTTCCAACTGAGGCTGATCCCGCAATGCCCAGTCAGCGATGATGCGCGTGCGCGTATAGCCTTGCCGCTGCGCCCTGGCGAACGCGTCGTCGAGCATTTCGAGGGCAGCCATCCTGTCGAATGATCCTCCGTGAAAGTACTTTTTCGGCCACGAGATCAATTCCAATTGACCGCCGCCTTGTCCTTCACCGTTCACGTCCACGCCGCCATCGCGCAGCAGGCGCAAGTGCTCGTTGCGATCGAGCTCGTTGATGATGAGCACGAATTTGTCGCCACGCGCCAGACCGTCGATCATGAACGGCAACATCGTTCGATACTGCTCCTCCCGGTCGTGAAAGAACGCGCAGATGTGACTGTTCTCTTCGATCGCCGCACATGCAAACTGAATTTCCATATCCGGTTCAGACATAGCTGGTCCCCGACACGGTAACCGTCGTTAATTACGGAATCTATCACCCAACGTTCTCGTGAAGCTCGCTCATAAGCTGTTCCGGCGAAACGTAGAACGGGTTCCTGCTGGAGCACTCCGGCAATGATGACGATGGGATGCGTGTGCATCGCAGCCAGAACGGCGCCGCCGCTGACGCGGCTGAGATCGTAGGCACAAATCATCGGGTCGTCATACTTTGACATGGTCGTATTGAGCCGTGCTTCGAGCGAGATGAAATCGTCCATGTACACCTGCGCCCGGAACGCCCAATCGCCGAAGATGCGTACCCGCGAATAACCCTGTTTGTGCTCCGCGATCAGGACGTCTTCGACCATCGCGATGGCGTGATCGGCGTCGAAACCGCCGTTGCCGAGGTCGATTGTGGGCCAGGCCAGCATGTCGAGTTGACCGCGCTTCTGCGCGGCATCGACGTCGATTCCGTCGTCGCGCATCCGCTCCCTGATCTCATCCCGGTCGACCGGATGGACGATGCGCACGACTCTCTCACCGTCGGCGAGACCGTCGCGGATGAACGGGAGAAGCGTTCGGTGCTCCTCCTCTTTGTTGTTGAAGAAGGCGCAGATGTGGCTTTTTGCCGGGATGACGCTTCCAACGAGACGGATCTTCCTGCCGGATACCTCCATGTGCTCTCCCCCTGGATCGAGCCTGGACCTCAGCGCGTCGTGTGAAGAAACGTATGCCCTTTAGAGGAACGCGGCGCCGAATTTCCGTGAAGAACGAGAGAACTCTCGCCGCTCGGAGTTATCGCCGCCCCGCGAGCGTGGCTCGGTTCCGCCGTCGCCGCAGGAGTGCGATTCCGCCGGCGAACAGCGCGATTCCGCCAGCGATCCCTGCCGCTTTCCAGACCAGCTTCGGAACATCGAGCGTCGCGGCCTCGTCGGGGTAACGGCGTTCGGGAAGCTCGCCCGGCGCTTCATTGCGCAGAGCCATTTGCAGCACCTGCGCGAGGTGGAGCGCTTCGCGATCTGTTCCCTGCGCGATCTGTTCGCGGCAACTGAAACCGTCGGCGACGATGATCGTGTCGCGCGAGGCTTCGCGCACCGCGGGCAACAGCACGCGCTCACCGACGCGCATCGACAGCTCGTACTTGTCGGGCTCGAATCCGAACGCGCCCGCCATGCCGCAGCAGCCAGAGTCGGGGTGATCGACCTCGAGTCCGAGCTTCTTCAGCAATTTCTCTTCGTCGTCGAAATGGAGGATTGCTTTGTGATGGCAGTGCGCCTGGACGAGCGCTTTGCCGGACAACTTCGGCAGCTCGACCTTTTCTTCGAGCAGAAACTCGGGCAGCGTCTTCACCGCCTTCGACAACCGAATGGCGTCGTCGCTGCGCGGGAAGAGATTCGGCAATTCATCGCGGAAGACGGAGACGCAGCTCGGCTCGAGACCGACGATCGGAATGCCTTCGTCGAGCTCCGGCTTCAACGCTTCCATCGTCTCGCGCAGTAAATTTTTCGCCATGCCGAGGAATCCCCAATCGTAGAGAGGGCGTCCGCAGCAGAGGCGTTTGCGCGGGATGATCACTTCGTAACCGGCGGCTTCGAGAACGTCGGTCGCGGCGTTTGCCGTGGCGGGATGGAAGTGATTGTTGAAGGTGTCCGGCCAGAGAAGGACGCGCTTTC
>DATART010000268.1:0-2311 GCA_036264035.1 Thermoanaerobaculia bacterium
CATCGTGAAGGAGGAGGACAAGCGGAAGGCGCTGCTGGAGCTGCTGAACGAGGAGCTCGGATCGACACTCGTCTTCGCGCGCCGGAAGATCGACGCCGATTGGCTGTATCACGTGCTCGAGCGCAAAGGGCATCCCGTGACGCGCATCCACTCCGATCTGTCGCAGAAACGCCGCGTCGAGGCGCTCGAGTCATTCCGCGAAGGACAGCATCGCATCCTCGTCGCCACCGACATCGCCGGCCGCGGCATCGACGTCCCCGGCATCCGTCACGTCATCAACTTCGACATTCCGGAGAACACCGAAGACTACGTCCACCGCGGCGGACGCACCGCGCGCGGCAGCGCGGAGGGAATCGTCTCCACGATCGCGACCTGGCAGGACCTCCCGATGGTCCGCCAGATCGAAGAAACCCTCGGCGAGAAGATCCCGCGCTGCACCGTCGGCGGCGTCGAAGCGTGGGAAGAGCTCGAGAAGAAGCCGTCGCGCGAGCGGCGGAGACTGTGAGTCGTTATCCGTTATCCGTCATCCGTTATCCGAGGCGCCGGGCGGTGAGTTAGCCGCCGCGTGAGACACGCCGAGGTTTGAGCGGGGATGCTTCGAACTTGAAGTCATCGCCTCCGAATACGAAGATGGTGCCCTTCAGCTTTTCTCCGACGCGATGTGCCCAACCTCGCCCAGATACTTCCGTTCCGTCGTCATCCCCCACCCATGCCCATTCAATAAACGGACCGTCCGGTTCGAGCGAAACGCGGTAGTCAATTTGTCCGGTCACGGCAGAAAATTGGAAGTCACCGTCGTTTCGACGTGCAAACTCGATGTGAGCCGGTCCGGCAAGATCCACATCTGACTTCTCCCAGCCCTCAACCGTCGAAATTCGCCAGCGACCCAGAAACGACTCAGCAGGCGTTGTCATGCTGCAGAGTTTATCCAACGAGGACCGGTTGATGGCGGAAGCGGTCTTCAGAGCGGCCAACTATACGTAGACAGGGCGGCTCCCGCTTCATAGCAACAGCCGCTTTGCGCGACTCGGCCGGAATATGCGGCGCGTTTTCATGGGTCCAGCGGACTCTTCACGCCCGCGCGCCGTGGCGGAGAACCTGGGTATAGATCACCTTGGTGGAAATATCGCGGTGGCCGAGGAGCTCCTGAACGATGCCGATGTCGTGGCCGCGCTCGAGCAGGTGTGTGGCGAACGAGTGGCGGAACGTGTGACAGGTCACCCGCTGGTTCCGTGCGTCACGAGCGGCCTTCGTGACGGCTCGCTGCCCCACTGTCTGGTGCAGATGATGGCGGCCCTCGCGGTCGCGGTCAGGCACCGCTTCGTCGCCTGATAGACCCCATTGCCAACGCGGATCGGCCGCCGCGCGCCGGTACTTTCGCCCGATCGCGTCCGGTAGCCACACTCGTCCCCATCCCGCCGCCGAGATCGCCCTCCGTGGACTGAGAGCGCCGTCCGCATCTATTCGCGAGTGTCGGTGTCCAACGCCCGCGGCAGCATCGTGGTCCGGTCGCGCTTCCACTTCGGGGCGCGCACCGTGGCCTGCCCCCGCTGCCGGAGGCGTCCGCGCCACACATTTCGAGCGATTTTGGTAACGGCGTGCCTCCTCATCCGGCGCTGGGCGGCGAAATCTCCCGACGGCCGAACGCGGGTCGCGGTCTCCCGGATAACGGATGGCGGATAACGGCGCTCACGCGCGGGCGCGCGAGCGCGTGCGGTACATCGCCTGATCGGCGGCTTTCATGGCGCTTTCCATCGAGGTGCGGTCGCCGAACTCGGCGCCGCCCCACGAGATGCTGAAGCGCAGCGGTGGGCCGCTTGGAGAGACGCGCGCCATGATGCCGTCCGAGAGCGGCGAGAGGCGCTCGCTCACGGTCGTGAGCGTCGAGTTGGGGATGATCGCCACGAATTCGTCGCCGCCCCAGCGGAAGAGCAGATCGTCGGCGCGGATGAGCGTGCGCACCGAGTTCGCGGCGGCGCGGATGACGGCGTCGCCGGCGACGTGGCCGAATTTGTCGTTGATCCCCTTGAGGTTGTCGACGTCGATCATCACCACGACGCCCGACAGCACGCCGTCCGTCTGGACCTCGTCGCCGTGCTGCATCGAGTGGAACGCGTGGCGGTTCAGCGCCTCGGTGAGCGGATCGATGTTCAGCTTCAGCTCCGCGCGTGCCTTCGCTTCTTCGAGCTCGAGATTCGCCTCTTCGGCCGTGATGATGATCATGCCGAAGCCGAGGATCACCGCGACGAAGAGGTCGGCGAGCGAGGAGTACTCGAGGAACGGGAACTTCGCCACGTGTGCGTAGTACGCG
>DATART010000316.1:0-13626 GCA_036264035.1 Thermoanaerobaculia bacterium
GACGGGATTGCGGAACTCCGCCAACACCTGCAGGCACCGCCGCGTCAGTTGCAGCTTTCGCTCGATCGGCTGGTAAGGGTCGGTGACGCCGCTGATGGCGATCATGCGCGGCTGGTACTTCTTCGACATCAGCTCTTCGCGCAGCAGCTCCGGCGCGTCGTCCTTCACCAGGATTTTCGTTTCGAACTCGAGTCCCGCGGAGAAGCCGAGGTATTCGTGCGAGGGGCGCGCAAAGCAGTAGATGCAGCCATGTTCGCAGCCGCGATACGGATTGATGCTGGTGTCGAAGCCGACGTCGGGACTGTCGTTGTGCGCGAGGATGGTGCGGGTCGGATCGCGCAGAAAAATCGTGCGCGGCAGCGGCGACGGCTCGTCGTCGTTCTGGACATGGTCATGCGCATCTTCGTCGTGAACGTATTCAAGACGTTCGAAGCGGTTCTGCGGATTCCAGCTCGCGCTTCGCCCTTTGATGATGGTGTTCGGTTCCGGATTTGACATCGCACCGAGGCTACCGCGTGCGTCAAGAATTTCTACGAGGGGTAGGAAATTGGCGGGCTCGGCACTCTCCTAGGACATGCCTACCAACTTCGTCACCTCTCTCTACCCCACGACCACGAATCCGCCCGAAGAACCCGATCTGACCAAGAGCGTCGGACTCGCTGTTTCCGGCGGCGGCTCGCGGGCGCTCACGTGCGCGATGGGCCAATACCGTGCGCTCAAATACCTCGGCGTCCTCGACAAGGTCGGCGTCATATCTTCCGTATCCGGAGGCACTTGGGCGTCGGCGTCGTTCGTTTATCTGCCTTCGTCCTTCGACGACGATGCGTTCCTCGGCCCGGCCACCGCGGACCCAGGCTCGCTCACCATTTCCGGGCTGAAATCGATGGCCCAGGACTGCCTCGGCAACGCGCCGACGCGCATGCACTGGGACAGCATCATCGAGGTGCTCTTCCATCTGAAGAGCAAATACGGCTATTCGAACGACGATCTATGGCAGGGCCTCATCGGCGAGCGACTCTTCCAGCTGTGGAATCTATGGCAGGTGGGCGGCGACGGCTTGCCTCTGTACTACTTCACGGATACCGCCGCCACGGTTCAAAATTCGATCACGCCCAATAACCCGCAGCTGACGGCGTCGCAATTCACGCTGCAACAGCACCGGGGGCGCCCGCTGTTGATCATGAATTCGTCGATCTTCAGCAATCAGGACATGCGCGGCGCGCGGCTGCTTCCGTTCGAGTCGACGCCGTTCGGCAGCGGAGTACGGCAGACGTTCCCCGGCATCGGACCGGGCGAGCGCGAGATCGGCGGAGGACTGATCCAGCCGTTCGCGATGGGCTCGCCGACGGTCGACAGCGTCACTGGCAACCTCGCCACCGTTGCTCCGCCGCGGCGTCCGTTTTCACTCGTGGACATGGCGGCCATCAGCAGCGCCGCGTTCGCGCAGACGGTGCAGGACAAAGTCCCCGAGGTCGATTGCCTGGTGCCGCGCTACCCGTACTGGCCGGTCGCGGATCCGGTGCAGTCGCAGGAGCTCCTCTACTGGTTCGCCGACGGCGGCAGCCTCGAAAACAGCGGCATCTGTTCGCTGCTCGCGCGCGGAGTGCGGCGCATCATCTCGCTGATCAATTCGCAGACGCCGCTGCAAGCCAGTCCCGGCGCGTCGATCACCGTCGATTCCACGGTGCAGCTGCTCTTCGGCATCGAGCCCGATGCGGCGTCGGCCTCGCTCACGGAGAGCTACGTCGCGTCCGCGCCGAATGCGACGCCCGATTTCGTGCAGGTCTTCGAAAGCACGAAGTACTACGACCTCGTCAACGGCCTCGTCGACGCAAACATCAACAACGGCGGCCCGGCCATGTTCAAACAGACCCTGAACGTGCTCAAGAACGACAACTTCGACATCCCCGGCGGCGGCACGGTCGACATTCTCTGGGTTTACAACACCGCCGTCCCGAATTGGATCAAGGTGCTGTCGCCGGACGTGCAGTCGGCAGTCAACGGCCTCTCCCACTTCCCGAACTACCTGACCATCGAGCAACTCGGCCTCGATCCAATCGAGGTCAACGCGCTGGCGGAGTTGTCGTTCTGGAACCTTGTTTCGAATGGGGAGATGGTGAAGTCGATGTTTGCTTAAAGCATTTCCACCACAAAAGCACAAAGAGCACAAAGGGGTTCTCTTTGTGTCCTTTGTGCCTTTGTGGTTAAACGCTGTTGACGTAGTCGCAGCTTCCTCAACTGCGCTGGTCTCGTTCGAGCAGCCGGGTTGTCCGCCATCCCGCCAGCGGTCAGAAAGGGCGAATGAAATTCGGTGCGCTGATCAGGCCGCCTGTTCGAGGTTCTCGCGAATGATACGCGGGTGACGTGCGGCGATCCGCAACAAGGCGATTGCCGGACCGTCGGGGTGGCGGCGACCCTGTTCCCAATTTCGCAATGTATGGACGCTGATACCCATCGCCTGGGCAAACTGAGCTTGCGTCAGTCCTACGAAACGCCGAAGCGCGGAAATGTCGGCACCTGATTCGAAGTGCCCCATCATCAGTCGCTTTCGCAGCCGCCCAGGAATGGCGCTGGCCATCTGTTTCGCTGTCACTTGGGGGATGACGCTGATCGCTTTTCCCCAAGCGTCAGGGTTGTTTGCGTCAGCCTTGAGCTGTCGCTCGATTTCGGCCAAGGATCCTGTTTTTTGGGTCGGCATGCTTCTCATCGCTTGATGACGCGGATTACACCCGTCGTTCTTTCGTAAACAATCAGCTTAAGAGTACGTCCCGCGTCTGTTTGTCCAATCAATTGATAACCGGTTCCGCTGCGCTTGTTTCTTCGTACGTCGAATGGATTCCAGAATACTGCCATAGCTTCGGAAGCTGAGACGCCGTGAGCGCTGAGCTCTTCTTCGTCGAATTCGAACTCGAAGGCGTTTGGATCAAATTTCTGCCAGAACACCATGCGTTGCTGGCGATGATAGTTCTGCGGCACAGCAGCCGCCAACGACAGTTAGCGGGGATCGATCTCCCGCATCTTCCTCAACTGCGGCGCCCACGCCATCGTCACGGCGACGACTAGCAGCGTCATGATCCCGCCGAAGATCACGGACGGCACCGTACCGAGGAGGCGCGCGGCGAGGCCGGATTCGAAGGCGCCGATCTCGTTCGAGGAGCCGATGAAGATCTGGTTGACCGACGACACGCGGCCGAGCATGTGTTGCGGCGTCAGCGTCTGGAGGAGCGTGCCGCGGATGATGACGCTGATGTTGTCGGCCATGCCGCTGATGGTCAGGAGTGCCAGCGAGATCCAGAAGTTTCGGGAGATGGCGAAGAAGATCATGGTCAGGCCGAAGATCGCCACCGAGGCGAAGAGAGCGTGTCCGGTGCGGCGCATCGGCTGACGATGCGCGACGATGATGCCGGTTACCAGCGATCCTGCTGCAGGCGCTGCGCGCAGGATGCCGAGGCCTTGCGGACCGGCGCCGAGGAGGTGGGCGAAGATCGGTAACAAGGCTACTGCTCCGCCGAAGAGGACCGAGAAGAGGTCGAGCGTCATCGCCGCCAGCAGGATTTTTTGCTGCACGATGAAGCGGATGCCGATGCGCAGGCTCTCGCTGATCGGCATCTCTTCGCCTTGTTGCTGCGGTCGTGCGTCGTGGTCGATCAGCCAGAGCGCGCCGAGCGAGAGGGACATCATCACGGTCACCACGACGTAAGCGGCGGCCGCACCGGCGAAACCGTAGATCAATCCTCCGATGGCCGGTCCGAGTACGGCCGCGAATTGCCAGGTCGAGCTGCGCCACGCCACCGCGTTTGCGAACAGATCGCGCGTCACCACCTCGGCGGACAACGCGGTGAACGCTGGCCGGATGAAACTGCGCGCGATGCCGCTGAGAAAGATGACGAGGTAGATGGGCCAGACGTGTCCTTTCCCGATCATCCCGCTCGTCGTGAACAACAGCAGCGCGATGGCGGAGAGCACCATGGCGAAGGTTCCGGCGATGGCGATCGGGCGGCGCGGCAATCGATCGGCCACGTGTCCCGCATACAGCGACACGGCGATGAACGGCAGCGCCTCGGCCAGACCGATCATGCCGAGGGCGAGCGGATCGCGCGTGGCCTCGAACACCTGCCAGCCGACCACGACGATCTGCGCTTCGCGCGCGACGGTCGATGTCGCGTAGCCGAGGATCAGCCAGAGAAAGTTTCTGACGCGCAGCGCGGCATACGGATCGTGCGTGGCCAACGGTTCGGGAGGTTACCATCGCGCGAATGACGTTCACGAAAACGCAGACCGCGTACGCGTTGCTGCTGGTCTGCGCATCCGCGCGGCTGCTGCTGCAGATGGCGGCGATGGCGCCCTACGCGGGGCTCGACGAGATCTACCACGTGGCGCGGCTGGCGTTCGTCCGCGCCGAGCATCGCAATCCGACGACGACGGAGTTGTCGATCCCGCCGTATCTGATCGAGTCGCTCGACGAAGGATTCGTGCCTTCCGGCGCGACGCAACGGCAGCTTCATCGGTCGGCGCTGCCCGTGATGGGAGAGTCAGGCGATCGCTGGCCGGAGATCGTTGCGGCGCGCGGCGGCCATGTCGTCGTCGACCGGCCGTTGACTCCGGGAGATCTCAAGCCGTACGTCCTCAAGAACTACGAAGCGCAGCAGACAAGCCTTTATTACTGGCTCGCCGCGCCGCTTGTTCCGGTACGCAGCGCGCTTTTCGAACTGCGAGTGTGGCGCGGGATCTCGCTGCTCTTTGCGCTGATCACGGTCGTTTGCACCGCCGAAATCGGGCGGCGCTGGCTCGGCCCGATCGGCATCCTCGGCGGCGCGATTCTGGTTTCGCTCCCGACCTGGGAAACGTTGGTCATGCGCGCCGGCAACGACGCGTTTGCGTGCATGCTCGTGGCGGTCGCGGTCCTGATCAGCGTGTGCGCGCCGAAACGCGCGATCGCCATCGCCGCCGAAGCGATCGTCTGGGGCCTGGCGCTGGACGCGAAGATGTATACGTGGCCGCTGCTGATCGTCCTGCCACTGCTTTGGTGGCGCCAGCGTGCGTCGAAACCGCGCGTGATGGCGGTATCGCTCGTTGCGGCGATCGCCGTTTTGCTCACATTCGCCGAGCTTTCCTCGCGAACACGCAACCCACTCGGCGTCGTTGCATTCGATCGGCCCGGCGGGACCGTGTACGAGGCGAAGGTCAGCATCAGCCAGATCATCCGCGTGACGATCGCCACGACCGCCTGGACGTCGGGGCAGCACAACGACGCGCTGCGGCCGATCGCGATCGCTCTGTACCTCGGGCCGATTCTCATCGCGGTGATCGCCGCGCGCCGTTCGGTAATGAGGCAAACGGGTAAACTCGCCTTCGCCGCGCTCGGCGCGTTCGCGCTCGCGCAAACGTACAACGTCGTGGCCTGCGTGCTCGCGCGGCACGGCGGCAACGACATTCCAATCGGCGGCCAGGAGGGTTGGTACTGGTACGTTCTCGCGCCGGTCATCGTTCCCGCGCTGCTCGTGCCGGCGCTGGCCCGCTGGCGAGCCGCCGCATGGTGGATCGTGATCTGGGACGTGGTCATCAATGAGGTCGCCCTGTTTCACGACTACGCCGGGATGACGTCGCCTACGAACCCGACGATGATCTTCCGATGGGGCCCGCTGCATGCGCCGTTTACCGCGCCGATGGGTGAGATTGGCGTCGGTCCGCTCGCAGCGTGGACGACGGCGATTCGCGTCGTCCATCTGATCGCGTTCTTCGGCTTAGAATCGTTTTTGCAACACATGAGGCTGAATGACCGAAACACTGACGTTACCGCCGCGCGTTGACGCGCACAAATCCGAGCGCATTCCCGTGGCGGTTCTCGGCGCGACCGGCTCCGTCGGACAACGCTTCGTACAGCTCCTCGAAACGCATCCCTGGTTTCGGCTGCACGAAGTCGTCGCTTCAGAACGAAGCGCCGGACGCGCGTACGGCGATGCCGCAGACTGGAAGCTCGACACGCTCCTTCCCACGTTCGCTGCCGCGCTCGAAGTGAAGCCGCTCGGCGCAGCGCTCGAATCGCGCCTCGTCTTCTCCGGGCTCGACTCCTCCGTCGCCGGCGAAGCCGAGGACGACTACGCGAATCGGGGATGCGTCGTCGTATCGAATTCGCGCAATCACCGCATGGACGCCGACGTCCCGCTGCTGATCCCGGAGATCAATGCCGATCACCTCGGCGCGATCGAGCGCCAGAGAAAGCGCCGCGGCGGCAACGGTTACATCGTCACGAATCCCAACTGCTCAACGATCGGACTGGCGATGGCGATTGCGCCGATCGAGCGCCGCTTCGGCATCGACCAGCTTCACGTCACGACCATGCAGGCCATCTCCGGCGCCGGCTACGCGGGCGTGTCGTCGTACGCGATCCTCGACAACGTCATCCCGTTCATCGGCGGCGGCGAAGAGGAGAAGATCGAGAGCGAGCCGCGCAAGATCCTCGGCACGTGGCAGAACGATCGCTTCACCGACGCGCCGTTCCGCATTTCCGCGCAGGTGAACCGCGTACCGACGATCGACGGCCATCTGATGACGATCTCGCTCAAGCTCCGCGATGGCGCCGTCGATCTCGATCAAATCCGCGAGGCGATCATCAACTTCACCGGCGAGCCGCAACGCCTGAATCTCCCCTCGGCGCCGAAACAGCCGCTCCATTACGCCTCTGAGCCGGACCGCCCACAGCCGCGCCTCGACCGCGACCGCGAGCACGGCATGGCCGTCACCGTCGGCCGCCTCCGTCCCTGCCCGCTCCTCGACATCCGCATGGTCGCCCTCGTCCACAACACCATCCGCGGCGCGGCCGGAGCAGCGCTGTTGAACGCCGAGCTGCTGGATGCGAAGGGGCTGTTGTGAAAAGCAGTCGATCAGTTGATCAGTGGATTAGTAGCTCAGGAAAGCGGAGCTGCGGTGTACCTCCTGATCTACCGATCACTAATCCACTAATCCACTGGCCGGGCGGTGCCACGTGATCGTCATCAAATTCGGCGGCACCTCGGTTGGCGACGCGGAGCGCGTGGCGAATGCGATCGACATCGTGGCCGAGCGCCGCGAGTTGAATCCGATCGTCGTCGTCTCCGCGCTTGCGGGCGTGACGGACGATCTCGTCGCGGCCACCGAGGCCGCGTGCGCGGGCGATGGCGATCGCGTCAACGCCATCATCGATCGCGTGCGGCAGCGTCACGAAGACGTGGCCATGCGCCTCGTGCAGCAGAAATTCGATTTCTTTGAAACGTTCGTCAAGCGGCTCGACAAGCAGATCGACGAGATCCACACGATCCTGCGGGGCATCACGCTGCTGCGCGAAGTCACGGCGCGGGCGCACGACAAAGTCGTCTCGATCGGCGAGAAGTTGTCGTCCGTGCTTTTCGCCTATTCGATGATGATGCGCGCGTTGCCCGGCGAGCATATCGAGTCCGAGGACGTCATCTGGACCAACGATCAATTCGGCAGCGCCACGCCGCGGATGGATCTGACCTCCGAGGCCGCGCGAAAAACGCTGCTGCCGATCGTCGAGCGAAATCACATTCCCGTCCTCGGCGGCTTCATCGGACGAACGGTCGACGGCGCGACCACCACCCTCGGCCGCAATGGCTCCGACTACAGTGCGGCGATTGTCGCCGCGGCGGTTGGAGCATCCGAGGTGCAGATCTGGACCGATGTCGACGGCCTGCTGACATGCGATCCGCGCTTCGTTCCTTCCGCGCGCGTCATCGATCATTTGTCGCACGAAGAAGCCGCGGAGTTGGCCTCGTTCGGCGCCAAGTTGCATCCGCGCACGCTGGAGCCGGCCATCGAGGCGGGCATTCCGGTGCGTGTTCTCAACACGCGCAACCCTGCCTCGCCCGGCACCCTCATCACGCGCGAAGGGACGGAGCGTTCGCGCGGGCCTCTGTCTGTTGCGCGGAAGCGCAACGTCACCGTCGTGCACATGACCTCGAACAAAATGCTCGGCGCGCACGGCTTCCTCGCGAAGCTCTTTCACGTTTTCGAAGAGCTGGAGATTTCGGTCAATCTGATTGCGACGTCCGAGGTTTCGGTGTCGGTCACTGTGGACGGGCAGCATGATCTCGGCGACTTGAAGAAGCGGCTGACCGGCGTCGCCGACGTCGAAGTCATCGACAGGCAGTGCATCATCGCCATCGTCGGCCGCAACCTGTTGGCGGATGCGATGGTCGGCGCGCGCGTGTTCGAAGCGATGCGCGGCGTGCCGATGCAGATGCTTTCGCTCGGCCGCTCCGGATTGAATCTGAGTATCGTTATCAATGACGCCGATTCCGATGGCGCCATCCAGCGCATTCACGCCGCGCTGTTCGAGCAGGCGGTGGCGGTGTGAAAATCGCCATCCACGGCTACGGCAAGATGGGACAGACGATCGAGAAAGTTGCGCGCGAGTCGGGGCATGAGGTCGTCTGCATCTTGGACATCGATCGCGATGAGCCGATTGCGGATGCCGAGGTCATGATCGATTTCTCGCACGCGGGCGCGCTCGACGACACGCTGACGCGCGCCTGCGACAACAAGCTGAATCTCGTCATCGGCACGACCGGCTGGAACGATCGTCTGGCGGACGTTCAGCAGCGCGTGGAAAGCGCCGGAATCGCATGCGTCTACGCGTCGAATTTTTCGCCCGGCGCAAACGTCGTCTTCGCGCTGGCGCAGCGGGCAGGGGAGCTGGTTGCACGATTCCCGCAGTACGCCGCGGGCATGGAAGAGCGGCACCATTCGCAGAAGATCGACGCGCCGAGCGGCACGGCGCTGCGCATCGCCGCGGCGGCGAAAACGGGCAGCGGCGGCAAGCTCGATCCGCCGATTGTCTCGTCGAGAGTCGGCGCGGAGTTCGGATTGCACACGCTCTTCTTCGACTCGCCCGACGACCTCATCGAAATCTCGCATCGCGCGCGCGGCCGCGAAGGCTTCGCCCGCGGCGCGGTCATGGCCGCGGGTCTGCTGCGCGGCCGCAAAGGTCTGTTTCGCTTCGAAGAGCTGGTGATGTCATGAAGTTCAAAGGTCTCGGCACCGCGCTCATCACACCGTTTACCGACAGCGGCGCGCTCGACGAATCCGCGCTCGAACGCTTCGTCGATTTTCAGGTCGACGGCGGCGTCGACTTTCTTGTCCCGTGCGGAACGACCGGCGAGAACCCGGCGCTGACCGCCGACGAGCATCGCCGCGTCGTCGAGATCGTCGTCCGGCGCGCCAACGGACGCGTGGCCGTCCTCGCCGGTGCCGGCAGCAACTCGACCCCGCGCGCGATCGAGCTGGCCGAGCAGGCCATCGACATCGGCGCCGACGGCGTGCTGACGATTACGCCGTACTACAACAAGCCGACGCCGGATGGACTACGCCGTCATTTCGGGATGCAGGCGGAGGCGATCGAGAAGAAGAAGTCCGGCGTCCCGATGATCATGTACAACGTTCCCGGCCGCACCGGCGTGAACATGACCGCCGAAACGACCTTGCGGATGGCCGCCGAGATCCCGAACATCATCGGCGTCAAAGAAGCGTCGGCCAATCTCGAGCAGATCATGACGGTGATCCGCAATCGCGCCGGCGGCTTTCTCGTCCTCAGCGGCGATGACGCCTGGACGCTGCCGCTGATCGCCGCCGGCGCCGACGGACTAATCTCCGTCGCCTCGAACGAAATCCCGCGCCTGATGTCCGACCTCGTCGCCGCCGCATTGCGCGGCGACTTCGGCGCCGCGCGCGACATCCACTACCGCGTTCTCCCGCTTCTCCTCGGCAACTTCATGGAATCGAACCCAATCCCCGTCAAAACCGCCTGCAAGATCCTCGGCATCATCGACAGCGACACCGTCCGCTCGCCACTCGCGCCGATCACGGACGCGAATCGCAAGAAGCTCGAAGCGATTTTGAAAGAGTGCGGATTGCCGTAATGACGCAGACGATTCAGGAACGCCTCGCGGCGATCACTCCGGCCACCGATCGGATGGAGATCGTCAAAACGATCGCAGCATTTCTTTCAGAGCTCGAGCACGGCGAGATCCGCTCGGCGACGCGCGACGACGACGGCGTCTGGCACGCGCAGCCGTGGGTGAAGCAGGGAATCCTGACGGCCTTTCGTTTCGGCGCGATCACCGAAAGCGGCTCCGGTGCGCTGACGTTCATCGACAAAGACACGATGCCGACACGGCGCTTCCGCGTCGACGACGGAGTGCGCATCGTCCCGGGCGGATCGTCGGTGCGGCGCGGCGCGTACGTCGCGAAGGGCGTGGTGATGATGCCGCCGGCGTACGTCAACGTGGGCGCGTACGTTGACGAAAACACGATGATCGATTCGCATGCGCTGGTCGGCTCGTGCGCGCAGATCGGCAAGCGCGTGCATCTTTCCGCCGCCGCGCAGATCGGCGGCGTTCTCTAACCGGTCGGCGGACTGCCGGTCATCATCGAAGACGACGTCATCGTCGGCGGCAACTGCGGCATCTACGAAGGGACGATCGTCCGCGGCCGCGCTGTGATCGGAGCCGGTGTCGTGCTGACGGGATCGACGCCGGTCTACGACACTGTGCGCGGCCAGATTTATCGCAGGACTGCCGATCGTCCGCTCGAAATCCCCTACGGCGCGGTGGTCATCCCCGGCTCGCGTCCGATGAAAGGCGACTTCGCGAACGAACATTCGCTGCACGTCTACACGCCGGTGATCGTGAAGTACCGCGACGAAAAAACCGACAGCGCCACCGCGCTGGAGGATGCGCTTCGGTGAGGCGCATGAAGTCAAAAAACGGTGATTGACGTGACTCCCGCTAAGCGTCTCGAAAACATCGAAATCTCCCTGATCCGCCAGATCAACTCGCTCGCTACGCCGCTCTGCGTCAACCTCGGCATCGGCGAGCCGAATGTCGAGCCAGACGGAAAACTGCGCGAGCTCGCCGTCGAAGCCGCGGCCAACGGCTCGTGGCACTACACGCCGAATCCCGGGACGCTTTCGCTGCGCAAGCTGATCGCGGGGGAGAGCGGATACGATCACCGCACCGAAGTCTGTGTCACGGCCGGCACCGAGGAGGCGCTGTTTTCGATTTTCCAGGCGTACGTCGATCCCGGCGATGAAGTGCTCGTTCCGAATCCCGGCTTTCTCGCCTACGCCACACTCGCGCGCATCGCCGGTGCGACGCCGGTCACGTACGACCTCGAGCCGCCCGATTGGCGCGTCGACAGCGATGCGTTGATGAAGAAGATCACGCCGAAGACGAAGCTGATCATCGTCAACTCGCCGTCGAATCCTCTCGGCAGCGTGATCGACGCCGCGACCTTGCAAGCGATCGCGAACGCCGGCCCGCTGGTCGTCAGTGACGAGGTCTATCGCGAAATCTGGTACGACGAACCGCCGCCTTCGATGCTCGGACTGTCCGACAACGTCATCGTCGTCGGCGGCATGTCGAAGAGCCACGCCATGACCGGCCTGCGCCTCGGCTGGATCATCGCGGCCGAGGTCGTGATGAAGCCGATCGTCACCGCGCATCAGTACATCGCAACGTGCGCGTCATCATTTTCGCAGGCGCTGGCGGAGGCGATTCTCACGCATCCCGATTCGAATCGCGCCTGGCTCGCAGAGATCCGCGCGCAGTTTTGGAAACAGCGCGGCCAGGCGCTGTCCGCGATCGAACGCGAGCTCGAAGTAACGATCCCGCCGCCGGCCGGCGCGTTCTACGCCTTCGTGCCCGTGCCCGCGTGCGACACAGTCGCTTTCGCGAAAACGCTCGCAACCGACGCCGCGGTGCTGGTCATCCCCGGCGTCGCATTCGGCTCGCTCGGCGAAGGCTTCGTCCGCATCTCGTACGCGGCCTCGCTCGACGATATCAACCGCGGCATCGAGCGAATCGGCCGCTGGCTGCGAGACTCGGGACGATGAAAACCGACAGCGCCCGAAACTTGCAACGGCATCGGCGGGGATTCAGTACCATTCGCGCCGCCATGAAGTTGAAGTCAAAGCACGAGGAGGAGAAGCTCCCCGTACCGCCGCCGAAAGACTCGGTCGCCGCGTCGGAGATTTCTCTCTACCGCAACGTCCTCAAGATCAAGAAGGACCACGACCTCGAGGATCTCGGCATCTCGTTCTGGGATGCGCAGACGACGATCCAGTGGTCGTTCAATGCCGACCACTACTTCCACGCCGCATCGACGATGAAGCTGGCCGTGCTGCTCGGCGTCTTCCGCGAGATCGACCGCGGCGAGCTGGCGCTCGATTCGCCGGTCCACGTCCGCAATCGCTTCACCAGCATCGTCAACCAGGAACCGTTCATGCTCGACCTCGGCCGCGACGCCGATCCCGACGTCTACGGCCACCTCGGCAAAACGCTCACGGTCAAAGAGCTGGCGTACTGGATGATCACGAAGTCGAGCAACCTCGCCACGAACCTGCTCGTCGACGTCATCGGAATCGAGACCATTCAGTTCGCGCTCGACGAGCTGGACATCGACGGCGTGCGCGTCCTTCGCGGCGTCGAGGATCAGGCCGCGTTCGCCGCGGGACTGAACAACGAAGTCACCGCGAACGGCCTGGCGAAAATGCTGCGAGTCATCGCCGACGGCAAAGCGTTTTCCGAGGAAGCGTGCAAAGAGATGCTGGACATCATGCTCGAGCAGCAATACCGCAGCGGCATCCCGGCCGGTCTGCCGAAGGCCGCGCGCGTTGCACACAAAACGGGCAATATCTCGACCGTGCATCACGATGCCGGAATCGTGTTCCTCGAAGACCGCCAGCCGTATGTGCTGGTGATCCTCACGCAATTCGGAGCCGACAAAGGGCGCGGCACCGCCGTCGCCGACGTATCGCGCGATATCTACAACACACTGGCCGGGCTCACCTATGAGTGATCCGCAGCCGGTCAATCACTCAATCAAGGTGGTCGACGCTTTCGATCTGGATGACGAGCTGCGGTCGCTGCTCAAACCGGGCGAGATGATGCGCGATCCCGAAGGGCGGCGGCATCGCCTTCCGCGCTATTTCTATGAGATCCCCGATCACAAAGCGGCGGTGAGCATCCGGTTGTCGCAGCATTTCGGTCTGAACGAATTCATCCTCGTCGATCTCAAAGAAGCGCCGCGCCTGCAGCAGTTTCCGCGATACGTCCCGTGCGCGGTGCGCGTGCTGGCCTTCTACCTGGAGCAGTTTCGCCGCGACGCCGGCGCCTCCGTCCACATCGCGGTCAACGGCGCGTACCGCTCGCCGTCGCACAAGCTCTCGCAGACCGCCACGCCGCACATGTGGGCCACTGCCGCGGACGTCTATCGCATCGGCACGACCATCCTTCGCGGCAAAGAGTCGATCGAAAAGTACAACGGCATCGCGGAAGATCTGAGCGACGACATTCATGTGCTGCCGTACGGTCACTTGACCGGCCTCAATGCCGACGACCACGTCCACATCGATCTCGGATACATCACTGTGATCCCGCGCGAGATCAGCGAGGATCGGATGGAAGTGCCGCAGGAAAACCGCCCGCGATTCGCCTTCGAAGAGCGCCGGCGGCGCGAGCGGCGCAACGTGCCGGCGGAGACTGAGTAGCTGTCATCCTGAACCGCCGCAGCCACGTAGCGCGAAGCGCGAAGTGGCGGAGGACGGTGAAGGATCCCCGGCTGGTAACCCGG